>JADLHG010000045.1:300000-477420 GCA_020848905.1 Deltaproteobacteria bacterium | reverse complement strand
CGCCACCCCGCGCTCCACCTCCGTCACCAGCTTCTGCCAGAACGCCTGCGACCGTCGTGTGCTCGTCATCCCGCGAGTCTGGTCTGCCGCCTTGTCCTCGTCGAGAGGTCCGAATCCGGACGGTTACACCGCAACTACTCCATGACCGACCTGGGCTGGCAGATCTACGAGCGCATGCAGCAGGACCTGCAGTAGCTGCGCCGTAAACGGGGCTCAGTGCCCCACCTCCGCGGGCTCCTTCACCCTGAGCTCGTCGTAGATCCGCTTCACAAGCAGCCTGAAGGCCACCTCCTGGAACTGCGGGTCGTTCAGGTAGCGGGTCACGATCTCCTCGTTCTGATCCATGCGGTCGATCATCAGGCCCTCGACCTTGGCCTTCATGGCGAGGGCAAAGTTGTCGAGAGGATTGGCTCTGGCGCGCTGTACGACCTCGGTGTCGAGCTTGGCCGCCGCGACGAACTGGTCGAAGAGGATCTGGTCGGCCTGGTTGAACTCCGTGCCGAAGCGTTCGTTCAGCACCTCGATGATCTCCGAGAGCTGCACCGCGTCGTCCCCGCCCTTGCCGGTTCCGACCTCGGTCGGGCCATAGACGGTGCCCGGCTCGCGAGCCTTGAGGGCGATGGCGCCCTCGCTGATCTTGTCGAGGCGGTAGTACTTGAGCGCCACGTCGCCGTCGAGCTTGAGCGGGGCCTTCTTCGGGTCGTGCGGGAGCTTGGTCTCGAGGAACCGCGAAAAGGTGTAGAGCTTCTCGAGGTCCGGATCTGAGAAGGGCATGATCTGCGAGAGAAACGCGTACAGCCGCACGAACGCGCCGAGCGCGCTGGCGAACGCCTCACGCGCCTCGTCGGTCTGCGCCTTGTAGCGATCGACCGCCGGGTTGAGGTGGCGGTTCATCTCGGCCTGGTCGTGGACGGTCTGCCTCTCGCGCGGCGAGAAGAACACCTTGCAGAAGGCCTCGAGCTCGGACCGCCAAAAGATCTGGGTCGCCTCGAGCTGGTGGGCGAGGTCGTAGAGCTGCTGCGGGTCCGCGGTCTCGGCGACCGTGGTCTGCTCGTAGTAGGGCTGGAAGCTGCACCGAATCTCCTCGGTGTCGTTGACGAAGTCGAGGATGAAGGTGTCTTCCTTGCCCGGGCAGGTGCGGTTCAAGCGCGAGAGCGTCTGCACGGCCTGCACCCCGGACAGCCGCTTGTCGACGTACATGGTGTGCAGGAGCGGCTGGTCGAAGCCCGTCTGGTACTTGTTAGCGACGAGGAGCACCTGATAGTCGGCGCTGTCGAAGGCCGCCGGCAGGCCGGCCTCGGAGAGGTGCTTTCCGTCCTTGCCGACGTTCATCCCCGGCTCGGTGAACTCGAGATCGGTCTTGGGGTCGCGCACCGTGCCCGAGAAGGCGACCAGCACCCCGACGTCCTGGTAGCCCTTCTCCTCGAGGTACCGCTCGAACGACTGCTTGTAACGCACGGCGTGCAGACGCGAGCTCGTGACCACCATCGCCTTGGCGTGGCCGCCGATCTTGTGCCGCACCTTGGCGCGGAAGTGCTCGACCATCACCTCGGTCTTTTGGGCGATGTTGTGCGGGTGCAGACTCATGAACCGCGCGAGCTGGCGCGTGGCTTCCTTCTTGGGCACGCGCGGATCGTCCTCGGTGGCCTTCACGAGGCGGTAGTACGTCTTGTAGGTCGTGTAGCTCTTGAGCACATCGAGGATGAAGCCCTCCTCGATGGCCTGGCGCATCGAGTAGAGGTGAAAGGCGCGCGGCTTGCCAGCCTCGTCGCGCACCCCGAACACCTCCAGGGTCTTCGCCTTGGGCGTGGCGGTGAAGGCGAAGAACGAGAGGTTCTTCTGCCGGCCGCGCGACGCCATCACGGCCTTGAGAACACGATCCTGGTCGTCCTCGGCGTCCGCCTGGCTGTCCTCCAGCTCGGCCTGGTCCAGCGAACCGGCAGCGAGGACCTGCTTCATCTGTCGCGCCGCTTCGCCCGTCTGCGAGCTGTGCGCCTCGTCGACGATAGCCGCGTACGTGCGCCCCGGGAGCTTGGCGATCTTTTCGGTGACGAAGGGGAACTTCTGCAGGGTCGTAATGATGATCGGCGTCCCGGCCGCGAGCGCCTCGGCAAGCTGGTCGGAGTGCTCGTCGATCTTCGCAACGACGCCCTGCTTGTGCTCGAACTGGTAGATGGTCTCCTGGAGCTGTTTGTCGAGGACCCGCCGGTCGGTGATGACCACGACGGAATCGAAGACCTTCTTGTCGGCCGCGTCGTGCAGGCTGGCGAGGCGGTGGGCGAGCCAGGCGATGCTGTTCGACTTGCCCGAGCCGGCGGAGTGCTGGATCAGGTAGCTCGTCCCCGGGCCGTCGATGCGGGCCGCTGCCTCGAGCCTGCGCACCGAGTCGAGCTGGTGGTAACGGGGGAAGATGACCCTCTCGTCCTCGGTCTTCTTGCCGGAGCGGACCTTCTCCTCGCGCCCGAGATGCAGGAAGCGGCCCACGAGGTCGAGAAAAGAATCCCGCTGCCAGACCTCCTCCCAGAGGTAGGCTGTACGGTAGCCGCTCGCGTGCTCGGGGTTGCCGGCGCCCCCCCGGTCGCCCCGGTTGAACGGCAGGAACGACGTACCTTCCCCCGCGAGCCGGGTCGTCATGTAGACCAGGTCCGGGTCGACCGCGAAGTGGACCAGCGCCCGCTTCTTGAGCTGGAAGAGCCGGTGTCGCGGGTTACGGCCGCGGTACTGAGCGATCGCGTCGTGGACGGTCTGCCCGGTGAGCGGGTTTTTCAGCTCGGCCGTGGCGACGGCCAGCCCGTTGAGCGACAGCAGGAGATCGATCGACTGGTCTTCGTCGCGGTCCTCGGCCTTGGCGAAGTGGACCTGGCGGGTCACGACGAGGCGGTTCTGGCCGTACTGGGCCAGGATCTCCGGGTTGAGCCCGTGCGCGGGCCGGAAGTAGGCGCAGTCGATCCGCTTGCCGTAGAACTTGAATCCGTGGCGCAGCACGTCGAGAGTGCCGCGGCTGTCGAGCGACTTCACGAGGGCCTCGAGCACAGCCGCCTCCAGCCCCGCGCCGTGTTGCTTCTTCAGCTCGGCCCAGAGGTCGGCCTGCGTGGCTTCGACGAACGCGAAGAAGCCCCCGCTCGAGACCGCCCGCTCTCGGTCGAAGCCGGTCGCCTCGCCCCTCGTCCAACCACCTTCCGCGACGAGGCTGTGCTCGATCGCGTCCTCGAAGGCACGCTCGGTGTGCTTACCGGGCATCAGCTCGTCCCCCCCCAATCGAACTGGACCGAGAGCGCCCTGAGCATCTGGAAGGTATCCAGGTAGGCCACTCCGAACTGCTCACACACGTCGGGAAGCTTGATCTCTCGCTGAGCGTTCGGTCTCGGCTGCTCGTTCGTCACGACGATCGCCTCGTGGACCATGGCAAAGGCCACGAGCCACCCATCGGCGCCAGTGGCGAACTTCGCCTTTGCCGCGTCGAAGAAGCGGGGTGCCTTCTGGGCCCAGAGCATGATCTCCCTGTACCGCGCCACCACCGCTGCCTCGTCTACGCTGCGAAAGAAGCCCTGTGGCACCTCGTCCTTGGCCCACGTCACGAGGCCTTCGTCTTCTGGACCCACGAGAAGCTCACCCTTGACTCTGTCGATGCTGCAGAGGCGACCTTCGCGGTTGCGACGCACGAGGCTCTTCCAGAAGCCCGGGCAGAGATCGAACGCGTAGTAGCGGTTCTTGGCGGTGATGAAGACGTCGGAGTCGACGACGAAGAGCTTCGCGTCCGGCATCAGAGACGGACTCCGAGTCGAGACGCGTACTCCCGAAAGGCTCCGCCGCGCAGCCCGACGAGGTCGTAGGCTTCCTTGAAGCCCACCCGTCCTTCGGCCGCCGCGCGCATGACGTGCGCCGCGAGCAACTCGCCGACGCGGGTGTTCTGGTTGTTGTAGAAGTCCCCTCCACCCGCTCGCGGCTTTCGGCGGTGCTCCTGTTTGATATATGCGTCGTAGAAGGCGAAGAAGGTGGTGCGGGCGATCAGCCGCAGATCCAGCGCGCGCCGCGCCACGACGATGGGGCTCACTTTGAAGGTTCGGGCGAGGGCCTCGAAGGCCGCTTTGCTCCGGCGCACCTCGGGCCATTCCGCCTCCAGAGTGCGTGCAGGCACGAGGAACTCGGCGGCGGCCTGGTTGCACCACTCCTCTACGTCGGTGCCCCGTGGGAAGAGCCCTTCGAACCCGGAGAGTCCCGGCGCGCCGAGCCAGAGGTGGGCCAGCTCATGGGCTAGCGTGAACATCTGAGCGGATTTTGCATCCGCCCCGTTCACGAAGATGAGGGGCGCGTAGGGATCGTTCAGCGCGAAACCGCGGAACTCCGCGACATCGAGCGGGCGGTGGGTGTTGTTGCCGACCACGCCGTTGATCACCGCCATGACCCCCAGCGCCTCGATCCGGCGGCGCAGGTCGCTCACCGCCTGCTGCCAGGTGGCAACGGAGCTGGCCCATCCATCCTCGATCCCAACCACGCGCCGCATCTCGGCCCCGACGGACTCGGGGGGGTCCGAAAGCCTCGCGCTTCCCACGAAGGCGAGAGTCTCCGCTTCGTCTTCAATGAGGTACTCGCGGAGCCAGCCCTGACGCTGCTGCATCGCGTAGATCGTGTCGAGGAGCTCTGGGCTCGGACGCTGGCGCTGTGGGGCGGAAACCGTGCGGAAGTCCGGGATGGGGAGGCGCTCCACCGGCGGCTCGGGCAAGAACAGGTATCCGGCCGGCGTGTGCGTGGCCTTCGCCAGGCTCTCGAGCTGCTTGAGCGTCGGCTTGACCTCGCCACGCGTCCAGGCTTCGAGGTGCGGGAAGCGGCCGGTGAGAGCGGCAACGTCAAGCCCAGAGCGCTCGCATGCCCAACGCAGGAGCTCCGGCTTCACGTCGACGCGCACGGTCATGCTGCGGCCTCCGTCGAGAGATCGAGCTTTCCGGTCACGGCGGCGGTGATCAGGGCTTGGCGATATTCGCGAAGGCGATCGACTTGTCGTTCCATCAGTTCGATACTCTTGTCGAACGTCGCTAGTCTTGCATTCAGCGCGGAAACAATCGTGACCTGCTCGATCGGCGGTGGCACTACGACTGGCGCATTCTGCAAGATTGGAACGCTGATGTTCGCCTGTGCGCTGCCCCAACTCTCACGGCTGAAGTAATTGCGACCGAGCTCTGAATTCAACTGGAATGAGAAGAACTCAGGGGAATGCTCTCGCCGGAGAGTGGTTATTAGCATGGTGAAACATTGGCAGCGAGGCAAAGACAGCGGCACGACGGCAGTCACACCGGCATTGCCCGTCCTTACCGTCAGCAGGTCGCCCGGGTAGATGTACTTTGAA
The DNA here is from genome assembly GCA_020848905.1 of Deltaproteobacteria bacterium. Taxonomy (NCBI): domain Bacteria; kingdom Pseudomonadati; phylum Myxococcota; class Myxococcia; species Deltaproteobacteria bacterium. The sequence goes on along the minus strand of JADLHG010000045.1, from coordinate 472,076 downwards.
CCGAGTTCATTTGCGAAGCCTTCTTCGATAAAGAGAATGTCGTCGAGGGAAATGCGATTCGGGCGGACGTTCGTCGACCGCACGATCGGAATCCCCGCGTCCGCGTAGGCATGAGTCGCCGCCTGAGCAATACCAACAACGACCCGAGAAGAGATCTGCTTCAGTCGCCGGCATTCCCAATGAACCGGCACATGGCCAACCCATGCACTCCCCGAGTCCTTCATCGGCACGGTCGGGTCGAGCCCCTTGGTTACCGCCTGAGTGATCAGCGCCTGTCGCTTCTCGGCGAGCAGCGCGACGAGCTTATCCTTCTTGGCAATGAGGGTATCTATCGCGGCGGTCTTGCGGTCGAGGAAGTCAGCGATTCGGCGTTGCGTACTCACCGGAGGTGCGGGGACAAGTACGTTCCCAATGGCAAGCTGGCTCAACCCGAAGCGGGTGACTCCGTTTGCCTGCACGTAGAACTGCTCGCGGACTCCATCGGCTTGGAGGGCACGATGCAAGAAGCGACCATCCATCCGCATTCGATGGGGTCTCGCCACGGCGAGGTGGTAGCCGCAAACCAGGTCGGGGGCTGTCGAGGTCACAACCGCCGGAACGGCAATATCCGTCGGCGTCTCGGAGTCCTTGGTAACAACCACGTCGTCCACTTCAAGATGAAATCGCCGGAGTTCAGCACGAGTCGCTGTGGCCTCCATAAATGGCATGTCGGCGGCGATTCGCTCGTTCTTGTAGACATCCGTGTAGTTGCATAGGCGAACAGGGTCTTCGTCTGGTTCCGAGAGCTTGTCCACGTTGCTGAAACGAATATCAGCCACATGTTTCAGACGCTGAAGGTTGCCGTTGCTCACCCCAGCACCTCCGCGAGCAACCCTTGAATCTCGACTTCAAGCTGCCTGATCTCACCCTCGATCTCTTCGAGCGGACGGAGCGGCTTGTACGTGTAGAAGTGCCGGCTCACCGGGATCTCGTAGCCGACCCGCACCTTGCTCTCATCCACGACCACGGCCTTGCCGCCGCGGACCTCCACGCCGGCGATCCAGGCGTCGGGCACGTGCGGCTTCACCTCGCGCTCGAAGTAGGCAACGAGGTCTTCCTTGAGCGGGACGTTCTCGACGTCGCGCAGGTCGCCGTCGGGCTCGGGCCGGCCCTTGGCATCGGTGCAGACCTCGGCGCTCTCGTCGCGCTCGGATAGCGCCGCGAGGATGGCCTTTCTCACCGGCGCGGCGACGGCAATCCCGGCGCGCGCGAGCACGCCGTCCAGCTCCTCCTCGAAGCGCTCGCGCTGCGTGTAGACGCGGCTCAGGTCGAGCCGACCCAGGGCTGCGAGGAGCCGTTGCTGCAACTCGCGGCCCTCCTCGATCTCCTGCTCGCCCGCGACACCCTTCTTCTTCGTCGAGGCGAGCGCCGCGAACGCCTTCTGCTCGCGCAGCCTCTCGAGCCTTTCGGGCGAGGCCTGGAAGCCCAGCCGCAAGGGCCGCTCGATCACGATGCGGCGGAAGCCGAAGTCCTCGTTGTCGAAGATCTTCGAGATCGCGCTCTCGCGGAACTCTCCGAAGGTCCGCACGATGCGCGCGAGGTGCTCGGGCCCGAGCTCGTTGCGCTTGTTGCCCAGCGACTTGCGCATCTTCTGAAAGAGCTCGACCGCGTTGATGAGCTGGACCTTGCCCCGGCGCCGCTTGGGCTTGCGGTTCGTGAGCACCCAGACGTAGGTGGAGATGCCCGTGTTGTAGAAGAGCTGGTCGGGCAGCGCGATGATCGCCTCGAGCCAGTCGTTTTCGAGGATCCAGCGGCGAATCTCGCTCTCGCCCGAGCCCGCGTCGCCGGTGAAGAGCGGCGAGCCGTTGAAGACGATGGCGAGGCGGCTGCCGCCCTCGTGGCCGCCCTCGTGCCCGGACTCGCCCGCCGCGCCCCGTGGGGACGCCTTGCCGTCCACCGGCTTCATCTTGGAGATCATGTGCTGCAGGAAGAGCAGCGCGCCGTCGTTGATGCGCGGCAGTCCCGCCCCGAAGCGGCCGGCGTGACCTTGCCTGGCGTGCTCGTCCTCGACCACCTTCTGCACATTCTTCCAGTCCACGCCGAAGGGCGGGTTGCTGAGCAGGTAGTCGAAACGCCGGCCGGCGTGCCCGTCCTCGGAGAACGAGTTCCCGCGCACGATGTTCTCGGGGTTCTGCCCCTTGATGATCATGTCCGACTTGCAGATGGCGTAGGACTCGGGGTTCAGCTCCTCGCCGAAGACCTCGAGGCGGGCGTTCGGGTTCAGCTCGCGCAGGTACTCCTCGGCCACCGACAGCATGCCGCCCGTGCCGCAGGCCGGATCGAAGAGCGTGCGCACGATGCCGGGCTTGCGAAGCGCGTCGTCGTCCTCGATGAACAGGAGGTCGACCATGAGGCGGATGACCTCGCGCGGGGTGTAGTGGTCCCCGGCCTCCTCGTTCTTCTTCTCGTTGAAGCGCCGGATCAGCTCCTCGAAGACGCTGCCCATGACGTGGTTCGGGACCGCGTCGGGGTGGAGGTTCACCTCGGCGAAGAGGCCGATCACCTGGTAGAGCAGATTCGCCTCGTCGAGTCGGGAGACCTGCTCGTCGAGCTTGAACTGTTCGATGATGTCGCGCGCGCTCGGCGAGAATCCCTTGAGGTACGCGCGCAGGTTCTGCGCGATGTGGTTCGGATCGCCCTTGAGCGTCGCGAAGTCGAGCCGGGACGTGTTGAAGAACGGCACGCCGGTGACCTTGCGGAGGGCCACATCGACCGCCGGGTCCGAGGACTTCATGCCCTTGCCCTTCAGGGCCTCGAGGCGCGCCAGCACCTTCTCCTTGGTCGGCGCGAGCACGCAGTCGAGCCGCCTGACCACGAGCAGCGGCAGGATGACCTTGTCGTACTCGTTGGGCTTGTAGGCGCCGCGCATGCGCTCGGCGTTCTGCCAGAGGAAGTCGGCGACCTCGCGGAAGCTCGCGAAGGTGCGACCGCCGTTCCCGGTGCTCACCGCGGCGGCCGGCTCTGTCCGTGCTCGACTCACTGCTTGGCCTCCGAATCCCCCGGAAGATGCTGGCCTGGGCCGCCCCGAAGCTGATGCGCGGCATCTTCGTCTGAAACCCATCGTCCGAGCAACGGTCGCCGTGGGCGATTGTCCCCTTGGGCGCTCCGGCGACGCTCCCTTTCCGATTACCGAGCAGAGAGTGCGACGCCTCCCGTCACGCCCGGCCCGCCGCTCAGGGCCAAGCACGTGCAATCACAGCGCCGGTGCTTGGCCTCCCGGGTGCAATGCAGCCTAGCCAGGAGGACCCCATGACCCGATGGCTGGCTCCGGTCGCGCTGCTGACTCTCGTTTCGTCCGCCGCCCTGGCGCGGGGCGGCGCCCCCGGCCCCGAGCGGCAGGAGCTCTCGGACGGCGTGGCGCGGTCGGTCTATTGGGACAGGACCCCCACCACCGTCGAGTATCGCCGGCGCGTCGGTGGGCTCGGCGCCCTCTTCGGCCGAGGCACGCTCGTCACGGGGTTCCTGCAGGACGACCCGCGGATGTTCTACCTCGACCCCTCCCAGAGCACGCCGTCCACCCAGCTTCGCACCCGCTTCACCTCGCAGGCCTACGGGCACACCACCGGCTCCTCGTGGGACAACCTGGCGGCGCACGCCGTTCGCGTCGTCACCTTCAACCTGGAGCCCGCCGGGTTCAAAAAAGAGGCGACGCCGCGGTGGCAGGCCATCCGGCGCCGGGCAGCCGAGCTCGTCAAGCAGAGCCCCGAGGAGCTGGTGCTCGCCGCCGGGTGGATCCAGCGCGGCGCGGACCAGATCTTCAAGGGCGAGCTGAGCGTGATGAACTTCCGCACCATCTTCTGCGAGAAGGTGGAGACGGAGCTGGTGCGCAAGGACGGGCAGCTCGTCTTCCGCGCGCGTCCCTACTACCAGTCCAAGTCGTGGTTCGGCGACGTGGCCGCGCAGGTCGGCTGGGGCCCCTGGGTCACCATCGCGACCTACAAGCCGGGACGCGCCGCGAAGGAGGTCTTCCTGCCGGCCGCGCTCGAGCGCATGTTCGCCGAGCTGCACCCCAAGCTCGCCGAAGGGCTTCCGGCCGCGAAGTAGGGCCTAGAGCGCTCCCCGGCGCCCAGCCCCCTCCCCTATCCTGGACGCGGCCCGTGCGGAATCCGCTCGAACACGCTCCGATCGTGGGTCGGAACGATCACCGGCCGCCGCGCATCGGCCTCGCACGCGCGCAGAAACCCGTAGGTCCTTCGTAGCTCCTCGGTGCTCCAGCCGATGACCCGGCCTTGCAGCGACGGCCCCGGAGGCTCGAGTCCATACTCCCAGAGCTGGTCGGCCGCGTCGCCGGTGTGAACGTACAGCCGCTCCGCCCCCTGGAGCGCGACGGCCACGTGACCCGGCGTGTGCCCGTTCGCCTCCAGCAAGAGGACCTGACCGTCGCCGAAGAGGTCGTGGCTCGACGGAAACCCGAGCTCCGCCGGACCGTCGAGGGTCACCGCGCGCGGCGGAGGCTTTCCGGCGAGATCGCCCGCGCGATAGCCGGAGAGCCCCGAACGGCGCGAGAACGCCTCGAGCTCGGCCGTGGAGCAGACGAGCTCCGCCCCGGGGAAGTCCACCCATCCGCCGATGTGGTCCAGGTGCAGATGGGTGGCCACGATGGTAGTGACGCGCGAGGGGGCGATGCCCAGCGCCGCGAGCTGGCGCACCGCCGCGCGCTCCGGGGCAAGACGCAGCCCGAGCACCACGGTGTAGACCGCGCCGATCGATCGGCGGGGGCCCTCGCAGGTCTTCTCGCTGAAGCCGCAGTCGACGAGCACCACGTCGCCGCTCTCCCTCACGGCCACGCCCACTGTGAGGGAGAGCTGGCTCCTGCCCCACCCGCGCCCGCGCGGGGCCACGGCGAAGGTCGGGACGTCGAACGTGCCGCAGTCGAGGAAGAACACGTCCTGCATGGCCTATGGTTCCTTCCGCACTGCGCACGGTCACTCGAGCCTGCCCGTAGGGTCGGCGCATCCCGCGGGCGAGGACGTCCGACCCCAACGTACACGCGCATCCCCCTGCCGAAGCAAGGTAAGTGCACGAACTCGCAAGGGTCCGACCAATCGACGGCCATGGCACCCTCCGTGCACTTCTTCGAGCCCACCGGAGGAAACCCTCGCATGACCCGTCCGACGCGCACGACGATCCTGCTGCTCCTCGGTCTCGCCGCCTTCGCGCCTCCTCGCGCGGCGCACGCGGCGGAGAAGCGGCCCCTGAGCGCCGCCACCGCGCAGCAGCGTCTCGGGCGCGCCCAGCGGGACATCCGGGGGCTCGGCAACATGAGTCCGCTCCGGCAGGCGTGGGCCAGCTGGCTCTTCGCCCGACGGATCGGCCAACTGAGCACCGAGCTGAAGGGAGCGAGCGCGGCCGCGCCGATGGACTCCCAGCTCGCGGTGCTCTCGGACTCCACGCGCGGCGCAGCGACGTCCGCCAAGCAGGCCGGTCTCGGTCAGGGACTGACGGGGCTCGCCCGGCAGCTCCTCACCGCCGCGAGCGTGGGGCTCTCCAAGAAGGCCCGCGCGGCGCACGGCAAGAAGCAGACGGCGACGGGCATGATGCTGACTGCGATAGAGCTCGGTAGCGCGAAGCTCGAGGACCCGGGCTACATGCGCATCGAGAAGCTCTTGCTCCGGCAGCGTGCCGGCGACCCTACGGCAGGGACGGCGCTCGAGATCGAAGGCGCCCTCGCCGACGAGGCGGGCAGGCTCGCTTCGCCCGCCAAGGAGTATGCGACGCACCACCTCTACGCCCCGCCGCTACCCCCCGCCCTCTTTCGCCCGTAGGACTCCGTGGGCCATTCACCGCCGCCGCGCGCTACAGCCGCGCCCCGAGCTCCGTCCCCTGCCTGATCGCGCGCTTCGCGTCCAGCTCGGCGGCCAGCTCGGCGCCTCCGATGACGTGATATCGAGGATCGGCCGCCTTCCCCTGCGCATCCGTCGCCACCAGGTCCCTTACCGACTCCTGGCCCGCGCAGAGCACCACGTGATCCACCGGGAGCACCTTCCGTTCGCCCTCGTGCCGAAGGTGAAGGCCCGCGTCGTCCACCCGCAGGTACTCGACGCCACCCAGCAGATGCACGCCGGCGCGCTCGAGCGTGACCTTGTGCACCCAGCCGCTCGTCTTGCCCGGCCCGGCGCCCATCTTCTTCCCCTTCGGCCGGCGCTGCAGCAGCCAGAGCTCGCGGCGCGGCGACGGACGTTCGGGGGGGGTCAGGCCGCCCGCCTGGCGCGATGCGAGGTCGATGCCCCAACTTCGAAGCCATGCCTCGGGGGTCTCGACCGCGTCGTGCAGCAGATACTCGGCCACGTCCACGCCGATCCCCCCGGCGCCGATGATCGCCACGCGTGCACCGAGCTCGCGCTCGCTCCGCAAAAGCTCGGCGTAGGTGAGGACCTTGGGGTGATCGATCCCCTCGAGGGACGGCCGCCGGGGCACGACTCCCGTCGCCACGACCACCTCGTCGAAGCCCGACGCGAGGTCCCGTCGCTCGACCCGGGTCCCGAGCCGGACTCGCACGCCGGTCAGCTCGAGCCGCTTCGCGTAGTAGCGGATCGTCTCGCGGAACTCCTCCTTGCCGGGGATGCGGGCGGCCAGACGGAATTGACCGCCGAGCGCCTCCGCGGCCTCGAAGAGCGTGACCTGATGACCCCGCTCCGCCGCGGTCGTGGCCGCGGCCAGCCCGGCGACGCCGCCCCCGACCACCGCAATGCGCTTCGCTTGCGGCGCGCTCCGCACGAGAAGCTCGGTCTCGCGACAGGCGCGCGGGTTCACCAGGCAGCTCACGCGCCGAAGCGCGAAGGCGTGGTCCAGGCAGGCCTGGTTGCAGGCGATGCAGGTGTTGATCTCCTCGGCACGACCGCTCGCTGCCTTGGCCACGAACTCCGGGTCGGCCAGCAGCGGCCGCGCGAGCGAGACCAGGTCGGCTTCGCCCCGTGCGAGGATCTCCTCCGCGACCTCGGGGGTGTTGATGCGGTTCGAGGCGCAGACAGGGATCGAGAGTTCCCGGCGCAGGCGGGCCGTGACCGCGCGGAAGGCCGCGCGCGGCACGCTGGTCACGATGGTCGGCACGCGGGCTTCGTGCCAGCCGATGCCCGTGTTCAGGAGGTGCACCCCCGCTCCGGCGAGCGCCGTGGCAGCCGTCACGATCTCGTCCCAGGTGTTCCCCCCCTCCACCAGGTCGAGGAGCGAGAGGCGATAGACGAGGAGAAATCCGGCCCCGGCGGCCTCGCGGACCGCTCTCACGATCTGCACCGGAAGCTCCACCCGCTGTTCGATCGACCCGCCCCAGCGATCCGTGCGGCGGTTCACCCGTCGGCAGAGAAACTGGTTCAGCAGGTACCCCTCGCTCCCCATGATCTCGACGCCGTCGTAGCCTGCGTCGCGGGCGAGCGCGGCGCAGCGTGCGTAGTCGCCGATCGTGCGGAGGATGAGCTTCTCGCTCATGGCGCGCGGGGTGAAGGGATTGATCGGTGACTTCACGCGCGAGGCGGAGACCTGAAAGGGGTGATACCCGTAGCGCCCGGCGTGGAGGATCTGCAGCGCGATCCGTCCCCCTTCCGCGTGCACGGCGCGAGTCACCCGCCGGTGGCTCAGCACGTCCGCGCGGCGGTTCAGGGTCCCACCGGCCGGGAGCAGCCAGCCGCGGCGGTTGGGCGAGATGCCTCCGGTGACGATGAGCCCGACGCCCCCGCGGGCCCGCTCGGCGAAGTAGGCCGCGAGCTTGCCGTAGTTGAAGAAGCGGTCCTCGAGCCCGGTGTGCATCGAGCCCATCAAGACGCGGTTCCGGAGGGAGATCGGGCCGAGATCGATCGGCGAGAGAAGGTGGGGGTAGTGGCTCATGCACCTGCTAGATTACTCCGACGATGGATTCTTCCACCACTTGGGCGCGCGTAGCCCGGCTGGCGTCCGAGGGGCACCCGGCCACCTCCCTCTGCTGGCGCGGCGACGACCTGGTCGACTGGGCCCGCGGCGGAGCCACCTGGACGGCGGAGCGGGGGTTCGTTGCGGCGGGCCGAAGCTGGGGGTACGGCCGCCTGAACGCCGCCACCACGGACCCGACCGGCCGCTGGGCGGTGGTCCACGAGCGAACCGGCACCGCGGGCCTGCTGCTCCGCGACGGGCAGGTCGTCCGGGAGCTCCATCGGTCGCTCTACCATGCCGACGCGTACGACTATCCGGTGTGTCTCTTCTCGGGGCCCGCGCGCCGCACGCTCCTCGCGCATTGCCCCGACTCCTATGCGCGGCTCGAGATCGAGGACGCGGAGACGGGCGAGCGCCTGACGCGCAGCCCAGCGCGCAAGGAGGCTGACTTCTTTCATTCGCGGCTCGCCGTTTCGCCCGGCTCGAGGCGGCTACTGAGCGCGGGCTGGGTCTGGCACCCCTGGGACGCGGTCGTCTGGTTCGACCTCTCCGCAGCTCTCGGCGACCCCACGCTGCTCGACGCGCTGGAGGGGGCGAGCTGCTCGCGCAACGTCTGCCTCGCCGAGGAGAGCTCGGCCGCGTGGCTCGACGACGATCTCCTGCTGCTCGGCGGATCCGGGGCGCCCGAGGACCCCGAGGAGGCCGCGTGGGCCAATCGCGAGTATCCGGGCCCCAGGCTCCGCCCGAACGGACTCGCGATCTACGACACGGCCCTGCGCCGCTACGTCGCGAGCCTCGAGCTCGGCTATCCGCCGGGCGCGATGATGCCGGTCGGCCCGCAGCACGTGGTCACGTTCTTTCAGCATCCGCGGCTCGTGTCTCTGGCCTCGGGCAAGGTCGTCCACGAGTGGGCGGACCTCGCCACCGGCGAAGCGGTCTCGAGCATCGTGCTCGATCGGCCCCAACCCGTCCTGGCGCTCGATCCGCCGCGCGCCCGCTTCGCCGTCGGGTCGCCCGGGGGGATCGACGTGGTGACGATCGACGTCGCCAAGCTACCCCCCTGACCGAGGAGGGCCGCCGACTGCCCGGACGGGCGAAAGGAGACGCGAGATGGGTAGCTGGGGTCCCAAGATCCTGGAAGACGACTTCGCCGAAGAGGTGACGCGCTCCTATCTCCATCGGCTGTACGAAGGAGACGAGGCGCAGGAGGCGGCGGCCCGGGTGATCGAGGAGTACGGCGAGCTCGACGCGGACGAGCGCCCCGTCTTCTGGCTCGCCCTGGCCTCGGTACAGCACGACTACGGACGCCTGGTGCAGGTCGTGAAGGACGAAGCGCTTCGGGTGATCGCGTCCGGCGAGGACCTCGCCAGATGGAACGGGGACCGGCGCCGCGCACGCGTCCTCGCCGACCTCGCGCGGAAGCTCGAAGGGCCGAGCCAGGCCGCCAAGAAGCTCCGCAAGGCGCCCCCGAAGCTGCGTGAGGGGGACCTCTTTCGGCTGCCCCTCGAGGAGGGCCGGTACGCGTTCGGGCGCGTGCTGACGGAGACCGAGCGCGCCTTCTACCGCTACACCTCGGAGCAGAAGCGCCCGCCGCTCGACGAGCTCGTCGCGTCCGAAGTGCTCTTCGTCGTCGGCTGTACGGACGATGGGTTCGCGCGGCGCACGTGGTTCGTGATCGGCCATCGACCGCTCGAGGCCCGCCTCCGCCAGCCGACGTACTTCTTCCACCAGGCGGTGGGCGCCGACCACTGCACGGTCTTCGATATCTGGGATCGCGCCCACGAGACGAAGAGGCCGGCGAGCGAGTGCCGGGCCCTCGAGCAATGGGCCGCTTGGTCGGCCGCGCATTGCCGCGACCGGGTCGTGGCGGCGCTGGCCGGTGAGCCCTGCAAGTGGATCCCCCGCGGCCGGTGAGGCCCGCTGGCCGCCCTGCCTCGCCTCACCTCCCGGCGTGCGCGCGCGCGAGCGTGAGGATGGTATTCTGGAAGAGGGATCACGACGCTCGCGAAGAACGACCCAGGGCCTCGAGGACAAGGAGCGCCGACGATGAGCCACGCTTCGAGGGATTGCACGGGCACGAGGCTGCTCGCGGGCCTTTTCGTCCTGGGCTCGCTCGCGGGCTGCCCCGAAGGGCAGCTCGTGTCGAATCGCCGAGACGCGGCGGCCGACGGCATCCTCACCGACGGTCCAAAGGATGGTCCGCAGGGCGGCCCGACGGACGGCGCCCCGGGCGGCCCGAAGGACGGCCTCCCGGTGGGCCCGAAGGATGGCCTCCCACGCGACAGCGGAATGATCCCCGTCGTTGGAAAGACCTATTACGTCTCCCCGAGCGGCAAGGACACGAACTCCGGCACCTCGGCGGCAGCGCCCTTCGCCACCTTCAACCGCGCGTGGCAGGCCCTGAACCCCGGGGACCTGCTGCTGCTCATGGACGGCACCTACACGCAGACGCTCGCACCGAACGTGCGGGACGGCCAGCCGAACCCCGCTATCACGCAACAGGATTACGTCAAATATCCGCTCGACCACCCGGAACGGACCAAGTTCTACATCACGATCCGCGCGGAGCACGACGGCAAGGCGCTTATCGATGGGCAAGGTCAGCGCCCCACGGTCGTTTTAGGCAGCTATACGCAGGGCTTCAAGGGCTCCTATTACGTGATAGAGGGTCTGGTGGCCAAGAACGCGAGCAACCCGAAGGACCAGGACGACCTCGGGCACGTTTACACCATAAAAAGTCGGAACGTGATCCTGCGCCGGTGCTCGGGCTACAACGCCTTCACCGACCGGAACGACCACGTGTTCCTCGTGGATGCCGGCTGCTGCGACGCGAAGTCCACGAAGTGCCCGGACCCGACGATGTTCTGCACCACGAGCAATCCGACCAACGTGCTCCTCGAGGACTGCGTCGGGGCAGGAAGCGGCCGAAAGATGTTCGTGGCCTACGCGAGCTATGTGAACGTCGTCTTCCGTCGGCTCTTCGCGGCCTGGATCGACTGGCGCGGCGGCGCGTGCGGCTCGAACGACTGCGCCGCACACTGGCCCTGGGGAGACGGCATAGAGGTCTACAACTGGCAACAGCCCGACCTGCCCGATGGTTGGCGCAATAGCGTGGTAGAGAACTGCATCGTCTTCGGCCGGCTGGCCAAGTGGGGATTTTCGCTCTCCCCGAACCCCACCGAGACCTACGACAACCACTTCTATGGCGATATCGCGCTACGCGTGGGCGTCGACTGGGACGGTAGCATCATGTCCTGGCCCTGCCCGAGCCCCAACAACGGCCTTCCCTGCCCGAAGTGGGATCAATGGCAGTCGATGCGCGCGGGCTTCAGCATCGGCGCGCACGGCGGATCGCTGGTCAAGGACACGGTTCTGCAGGATCTCTTCGCCTGGGGCAACGCGGGGGTCGGGATCGGAACGGGTCCCTTCGGCGCCGGCAGCGCGAACAACGCCCTGGTCCGTGGGACCTTCCTCAATAACGGGCTCGCCCCCAACCTCCTCGCGAGCGAGAAGGGAAAGGACGTCTCGCCCGTCGCGCCGCTCGGCAGCCTGACCTCGGCGACGGACGTGCACACGGGGGCGAGCCCGAGCGCGTCGCGGGCGCGGCTCTCCTACCGCTACGTGAACGGCCGCTACCAGGACGGGACGAACGGCACTCCGGCCCAGCGGCTCTGGCCCTGGCCCATGGAGGAGCGGATCCGGCAGGAGTTCGCGACGCACCTCGGCAAGGCCGGCTTCTCGGTCACGTCCACCGTCTGCGAGCAGGTCTTGAAGCCGAACGGCGCCGCCAGCCAGTGCGGGCCGTAGGGAGTTAGAGGTCGCGGCCCGGAGCCAGTGGCGAAGCGCCTACCGCAGCGCCTGGACCACCGCGTCGATGGCCGGCGGCAAGGCCGTGTCGGAGGTGCGCGCCCCCTTCAGCACCTCGAAGGCCGCGAGGTCGCGGTGCGTCCGGTAGCCCCGAAGCGCCTCCTTGGCCCCGTAGACCCCGGCGCCGCCCCCGAAGAGCCCGCCGAACGCGGTGTAGACCCCGGCGATCAGGGCGGCCCCGATGCGTCCCTCCGCCAAAGACTCCGCGAGCATCATCGGTCCAGGTAGCGTGCCCACAGCCAGCAGGAGCGCTCCGATGCCGAGGATCTTGAGAGGCTCTCGCGGGTCGCTCGAGCCGATCGTCCGCCCGCGCCACGCGCGATGTTGGACGCGCAGGTCATGCGTGGCCCCGAGCGCAGCGCGCACGCCGCCCGAGGAGGACAGGCCGCCAAGCCGACGGCTCAGGGAGCCGTCAGCACCGAGGAAGTGCGAGGCTAGCTGTGCGAGGGGGGTCGTCCCCTTGTAGCTCCGCTGCGGCAGCAGGCCATGCAGGCTCGCCAGCTCCTTCTCGATCTTCGGCACGAGCCGCAGCCACTCTCCCGCATTCAGCCGACCTCCGAGGAAGACCAGCGCCTGCCGGGTTGCCTCGCGCGTCAGCTCCTGCTCCTGCACCTCGCCGCCGAGCCAAGCTGTGACCGGCACGGCCTCCCAAGGCAGGAAGCGCCGGGCGGCATAGTGGACCGCGTGCGGGTCCTTGTCGAAGTCGCGGCTGAGAAGAACCTGGTGCTTGGTCAGCCGCAGCTCATGGCCGGAGCTCCCCAAGTCTCCGGCGGGCCGCTGACGCGAGAGGAGGGTGAAGGCCGCCCCTTTGTCCAGCGCCAGTCGCACCAGGGGATTTGCGTGGCGGAGCTTCGCCAGCGTGGCGACGATGGCGCGGTCCTGGGCGGTCGCGCGCAACGGGCCATCGCCCTGGGCCGCCACCGCGGGCAGCGCCACGATCAAGCTCAATGCCCCGAGAAGGATCCTCATCGTCGTGCTCCTCACCGTGCGAGGCCCTGCGAGGCCCTGTGCGCGCCCGTCCCTACCGCGCTCGACGTGCCAGTTCCGTACCAGGTGCCAGAGGGCATGACGGGCCCAAGGTCCTGCGGACTTGCAGACCCGGTGAGGCGTGACGGGCCAGAGCGGCCGCGCAGGTCACTGACCAGACCATCCAACGCCGCGACGCGGCCCTCCCGCCTCTCGCAAACGGCCACGCAGTACCTCGAGCCCGCGGCCCTCTGGGGCCGGCAGGCCTCGAACTCCACGGGTCTGGGGAGTCCGTGCTGAGCCCGCACGACCCCCATCCGCCCGGAATCCCAAGGTCTCGTCCGCTCGAGGCGCTGGCATGCGGCGTGCTTTTTCCTCGTCCAATGCGTCACCCATCGCGCGTACGTCATCGGCTCATCAGAAGGCCCATCGCACGACGGAGCGTCTGGCTCGTGCCCCTCGGGATGCTGCTCTGGGCCTCGCCGGCGATGGCGCGGCGCGGTGGCGGGGGTGCCCCGCAGGACGTCCGGGCGGCCTCCGTCACGGGGGTCGGCAAGGGCCGAATCCTCGACGGCTCGCGATTCGTCGCCGTCGGCACGCGGCCCGGCCAGCCTGGCATCGACCTGATGAAGGCGCGCCCGCCGGCGAACCAGGTGCACCTGGCCATGGTCGCCGGCGAGCTCCGCCTTCAAGGACCCATCGCGTCCGTCGAGCACGTGCAGATCGTCAATCGCCGCGCGGCGGGAAAGCCCGGCCAGGCCGGCCCGCTCCCGGCCGTGCTGCAGGCGGACAAGATCACCTTCGCCGACGGGCAGACGCTCCTCGCCATCGACGGGAGGTCGGGTCGCAGCTACTACCGCGCGGGCGGGCGCGAGGGCACGCAGCTCGAGTGGCTCGGAACGGAGCATGTCGATGCGAAGACGCGCACGCACAACCTGTCCATGCACGGCGCGTCGGCGCGGCTCGGAGGGGTCTCCGCGTGGGAGGTCACCGGGGGGCGGGACCGCTTCCTCGCGCCGCGAGCAAAGGCGATCTTCGGGAGCTGGAACCTCGGGCGCTTCGTCAAGCTCTCCTCCGTGGTCGAGCGTGCGCTGCAGAGCTTCGGCGGCGCAACCGGCCTGAAGGTGGAAGAGCGTCCCGGGAGCCAGACCGTCGCGTTCACCGGCCGCCGCGCGAGCTACACCATCACGACGGAACAGCTAGGGCCGGCGGGCCTGCTGGGCCAGCGCCTCACGGTCGTCGAACGCGGGACGAACGGTTACGGCGAGAAGGCCCAGCCCTTCACGAAGACGCGGATCATCACCGTCAAGCCCCTCTCGTTGCAGCCGCCGAAGGTCGAGGTGCTGAACGAATAGGCAGCGGCAGTAGCGATCCCGCGGGCGCCTGGACGAGCGCCTCGGGCGGCACACCTCCCTTCCGCTGGACGCCCCCTCCGATCGTGGATCGAGCGGCCGAGCCGGCCCTGCGTCGCGACGTCACGGTGCGCCTTGCCCACCCGTGTGCAGCGGGGATGCACACCCCGGTCGTAGCCTGAAAGGACGACGGGACGCGGCTCGTCGTCGCACGGCGGGGAAGCGATGTCTCTCCACAAGCTGAAGCGACGCTCGGACGCGCGGCGGGGCGCCTGCCTGTGGCACCGGGCACAGCGGCGAAACGCCCATCGAGCCTGGCGACAGGAGACGCGACACTGGCTGCGGCAGGCCCTGCTCGACCCCGGGTACGCCGAGGCGGTGCCCTGTCCAGCGCCTCCTCCTTTCTACCCCTCGTCCGGTGAGCTGGCGGGGATCGGGAGCTGGATCGTGGGGAGCGTGGCCAAGCGCCGCTTGGTGCATGAGGCGACGCTGGCGAAGGAGCTGCGGCGCGCCCTCTCCTCCTCGGACTGCAGGGGCCGCTCCGACGTCCGCGTCGTCTTCCAACGCGAGCTCGAGCGTGCGAAGGCCCGGGGGCTCGTGGACACCTCCTGGGGCGAGATAGATCCGGGACTGCTTTGCCCTCCGCGCAGGCGTCTCCGGGCCGAGCCTCCGGGGCACGGCTGGCCGGACTGGGACGTGACCTGGGACGAGCTGCTGGCCGCGATCGATCGCCTCGTCGACGGGACAGCGCCAGCGGCGGCCCTCGTCGTCGGCCCGGGAGGCCGCGCGCGACCGTTCGTACGCATCGAGGCGCGCGGCGAAACGCTGCTGCTCGATGCGACCGGTCCAGCGTGGAGAGACCGCGCGAGGGGCGTGCGGGTCGAGGCCTACCGCGAGCTCGCGCGCTGCGGCTTTCGCAGCTCGAAGGACGGGAGGCTGGCCTGCCATCCGGGGCTTCCCGCGGCAGCCCCCGAGGAGCGCCGCGCGGCCGCCTGGCTCGTGTGGCACCTGCTCTCGACGGTGTACGGGCTTTCCCCGGAGGAGCGCCCGACCGTCCGGGTTGCCGCCGACGACAGCGGCTGGCCCACGCGGGAGGCTCCGTGGCGAGAGGGAGCGCTGCTCTTCGGCGGCGCGCGCGTCGCGGGCTACACCTGGGGCTTCTCGCGCCACGAGTCGGCGCTGCACCTGGCGGGGCACGGCTCGACGATCCACAAGTATCAAGACGACATCGTCGTCCTGCTCGAGGATTGCGGCCAACCCCTGTTCGAGATGAGCCCTAGACCGCATCGCGGCACGCTCCGCCCGGGCCAGGCGCGCGAGCTCGCACGGGTCGTGGAGCGCTGCCGCGGTCAGCTCGCCGACGCGTGGGCCCGGGAGCTCTGCCGAGACCCGGGGGACCTGGTCTGGAGGCTCAGGGGTAGCGGCGATGACGCCTGCCTGTCGGTGTTCATCCGTAGGCTCCACGTCTCGTGGTACCGCGAGCGGCGCGTGCGGCTCGCAAGCCTCCTCGTGCATCCACCCCCACACGATCGCGGCCCCGTCCCGCTCTCGGGCTGGTCAGACGATACCGTCGTGGACCTCGTACCCGATGAGGCCGCGCTCGCCATCGGCCCGCGCTCGCTCCCTCCCACGCAGCGGGCGTACCTCTACGTGAAGGACTGCTTCTGGCCGCACTGGAAGGACAGGCAGTGCAACCATCTTGCACACGCTCAGGTCATGCTAGTTGCATGAAACGCACCTTTCTCGTCCCCGCGAGTGTGGTTCGCGCCCTTCGCCGGCCGGAAGTCTCCGCCGAGGAGGTGGTCACGCTGCTCGGCACCTACTCCCGCTTCCAGGAACGGCGGACGCGACGACAACGCGACACATGGAGTCACCGGGACGCGTCCGAGGCTGTCACGTCGCCGGCGCGGGGTAAGCTCTTGTGGTTCCCCCTCCCAGGTCCCCTCGGGTAGGAGGCTCCGTTGCCGAGAGACGCGCCGAGTCGCTCGCCATCGGGTGTCCAGCGCTACTGGCGCAAGCTTCGCGTCCACTACCAGAAGGAGTCCAGCGGCCCGCTTCCTCGTCGCAAGGGCGACGAGCTCGTCTTCCGCCCCAGCGGCTACCGGTGGCGTGTGCGCGTGACCCTCACGAAGCACCCGCGCCTTCCAAAACCCAAGCAGCCCTTCGAAGATCCCCATCCCGCTCTCGGCTGGCCGCTGGTTTCCTTCTCCATGTGCAACGCGGACGACGGCTATAGCCAAACCAGCGCCACGCGCCGCTACCTGGATCCCACCGGCCGCTTCACCCTCGAGGTCGTCCAGATCGACGAAGACTGGCAGAACGCGGAGTACATCGCCTATGTGGCCAAGGTAGTGGAGTTCCGAAAGCGCCGGGCCGCACGCCGCGCCCGCCGCAAAGGCCAGAAACACCCCAGCCGCCCGTAGCTCGATCGCGCCACGCAGCCGATCCGTCCCACGCCTCACCCGCCTCGTCCCGCGCCTCACCCGCCTCGTCCCGCGCCAAAGCCGATCGCCTTCTCCCCGAGCTGCGCCTTCTTCACCTTCGCCTCCTCGGTCAGCGCCTGGACGAGCGCCTCGTGCGGCACGCCCCCGTCGGGACAGAGCACCGTGAAGCGATCCCGCACCACGCGAAAGTCCCCGGGCGCGAGACCCTGCAGCCGCTCGAGCGCGGCGCGTGCGGGCCCATCCAGCGGCGAACCCGCGAGCGGCTCGAGGAGCGCCGCGTAGAGCGCGCGGGCGCCTTCGGGCCGTAGGAAGTCGAAACGCACCTTCCGGACGAAGCGCCGCGTGGCGGCCGAGTCCAGGTCCGTCAGCCGGTTCGTGGTGCAGATGAGGATGCCGCGGAAGCGCTCCATCTGGGTCAGAAGCTCGTTGGTGAAGCTCACCTCCCAGGAGTGGTTGGCCCGCTCCCGCGGGAAGAGAAGGGTGTCGGCCTCGTCGATCACCAGCACCGCCCCGTCGCGCTCGGCCTGCGCAAAGGCGCCGGCCATGGCCATTTCCGTCATGCCGACCCAGGGATGCATCAGGTCGCTCGCCCGTCGCACGAGCGTTTGGCGCCCGACCCGCCGCGCGAGGTAGCGCGCGAGCTCGCTCTTGCCGGTCCCCGGCGGTCCATGGAAGAGAAGGTTCAGGCTCAGGCGCGGGCCTGCGGCCGTGCCCTGCCGCTCGAGGTAGCGGTGGAAACCCTCCACGAGCGTCAGGAGCTCCTGGGGTGCCGCGTCGGTGGCCAGCGCCTCCAGCGCGAAGCCCGCCTCGATCTCGTCGGGGCGCCGCAGGCGCGCGCCATCTCGCGAGAGCGTGGTGTGGGCCGCCAGACTGCGCTCCACCGCCGCCCGGAAGGCGCTGCCTCCGTCGAGTCCCATCTCCCGCGCCTTGCGCACAGCCAGGTCCACCACCCCCGCGCTCACCGGATACCTCTCCGCGAGCTCCTGGACCGCCTCCGCACCGAGGAGGCGTCCCGTGCGATGTCGCCGGAGGACGCGCTCCCAGATCATAACCCGACGACGACGGTCGAGCGGCTGGAAGTCCACGCTGTAGGCGAAGCGGCGCCGTACCGAGTCCGCGATGGCCTCGACCCGGTTGGTGATCCAGATCATGCGCGCTCCCGGCCGCTCGAGACAGACGTTGAGCCACCCCTTGTCCGGCTGAGAACCACTGTGAAGCCACCCGAGATCGGTGTTCAGCAGCCGGTCCGCCTCGTCGACGATCAGGATCGCCCCCTGACCGTGGGTCGTCGTGTTGGCGAAGGCCACGATCCCCGCCCGCTCGCGCGCCTGGCTGTCGTCGGTGTGCTTGGGCAAGGTGAAGACCGGCACCCCGAGGCGCTGCGCGATCCCTCGCGCATAGCTCGACTTGCCCGTGCCCGGCGGCCCGTAGATCAGGACGTGCGTGGCAGATTCCGTCGGAGCTCGCGCGAGCAGCGTGAGGAGGTGCAGCGTCACCTCGGGGTCCACGAGGTGGTGGTCGAGCGGGAGGCTCTCCGGCTTCGCCTTCCGGAAGAGCTCCCCCTGCCCGAGCCCGAGCCGCGGATCCTCGAAGAACCCATGATAGTCGTCCGACACCCTGAAGCCGCGATGGCCCGTGTCGAGGAGGCCCAGCTCCCTGGCGCGGCCCCGGAGCGCGCGCCCGAGCGCGGCCGGCCGGAGGTCGAGGGCGGCGAGCAGATACTTGCGCCCGGCGAGCTGCTCGCAGCCGAGGTGGTTGATGAAATAGCTCTGCGCCGGGGTCCAGGCCTCGCAGAGGAAGAGGAAGGTGCAGAGCTGGCCCTCTTCGCGCGAGAGCCCGAAGAGCTCGGTCAGGCGGGACTCCGGCCAGGCCTCCTCGGCGCGGCTGCTCCTCGCGTCCTTGGCCACCTGACGGTCGAGCGCCGCGAAGAGGGCCCGGCGGAACCAGCGCGTGAGGCGCGACGGCTGGCGGCCGAGCAGACGGATCACCTCACGGGCGAGATCGTCCGGGTCGAGCTGGGCCCCCCACACCTCGTCGGCGAAGTCCTTCGCGGCCTCCCCCGTGGCCCGCTCACCGAGCTCTCTGCAGAGGCGCCAGAGCTCCGACCTGAGGATCCACACGAAGAGCTCCAGCGTCTGCCTGTCGAACGGCCGGTAGCGCCTCACGATGCGCGCGGCGTAGAGCCGAAAGCGCCGGAGCGCGAGCTGCTCCTGGCGGTCCGCGGCAGTCCGCGGCGCGGCAGTAGAGTAAAGGGACTTGAGACGCGGCATGCGGGTTCTCCCCTCCTTTGGCCTCTGCCTCCAGTATCCCGAGGGGCGTGCAGGTTTACTGCACACGCTCCGCGGGCCGTGCGATGCTCGGCCCTCCACCGCGAAAGGAATGGCGATGCCCAAGGCGAAGAAGCTGACCCACGCGGCGCGCGTGCTGCGCATCCGCGAGCTCCTCGATGCGCGGCCCTTCTTGACCGTTGACGAGCTGCGCGGGGAGTTCGGGGTCTCGCGGCGCACGGTCTACAACGACCTCGAGGCGCTCGAGGCCGCGGGGATACCGATCTTCTCCGAGCCGGGCCCCGCCGGCGAGGCGCGCTGGCAGCTCGTCCCCGCCGCCAAGAAGCAGACCGTCACCCTGGCCGCCGGGCAGCTCCTCCCCTTCGGCCTGGCGAAGCTGGCGCTCTCCTTCCTGAAGGGCACCGAGATCCACGGCCAGCTCGAGCTGATCATGGATCGCCTCGCCCAGGGGCTCTCGCCGCAGAGCAAGCGCTACCTCGGCCAGCTCGCGAACAAGGTGGCGATCGTCCCGCACGGCCCGAAGAGCTACGAGGCCAAGGCCGACGTGCTCGACGACCTTCTGAGCGGGCTCCTCTACGACCAGCTCGTGGAGCTCTGGTACCGCGCCCCCGGCAAGGCGAGCGCGACCAAGCACAAGGTCGCCCCGCTCAGCCTCGTGCTCTATCGAGAGGCGCTCTACCTGATCGGCGAGTCTCTCGCGCACAAGACGCGCTTGATCTTCGCCGTGGAGCGCATCACGCGCAGCGCCTGGCTCAAGGGGCAGGCCTTCGAGTACCCGGCGGACTACTCGCCGGCGCAGTTCATGGACGGCTCTTTCGGGCTCCTCGGCGGCGCCCCGACCGACGTGGAACTTCTCTTCGACGCCGAGCAGGCGCGTTACGTGCGCGAGCGCCGCTGGCACCCGACGCAGGCCTTCGAGGACCTCCCCGACGGCCGCGTGCGCATGACGATGCGCGTCTCGGGCACCTTCGACGTCCTCCTCTGGCTCCTCGGCCACACCGGAGCCATGGAGGTCGTGGCCCCCCCCGAGCTCCGTCAGCAGGTGCGCGCGCGCCTCGAGACCGCCCTCGCGCGCCACAAGCGCCCGGGGCGGATCACCCAGGCGGCGATGGCCGTGGCGAGGTAGCGGAGCGGCGGGGATCCACAGGTTCCGACCCGCACGGAAAGCGCCACGGACCGGCGGCGCCACCGGCTACCCGAGCCACCGGGCGCCGGCCCACGCGTCAGCCCCCGTACGACGGCCCGGCCGAGTGGTCTCACCACCTTGCCTCCGCTATGGGGTCGCGCCCTCCTGGCCTCGGGTTTGCTACCTGACTACTCCGCCATGACTCCGCCAGCCTCCCCGCGACACTCGACCTCCGGCCGTTCCTGGGGCCTCGCGCGTGGCACGCGGCCCCTCCGCGCCCTGCTGTGCGGGCTGGCGGCACTCGGCCTCGCAGCCTGCGGCGAGCCCGACCCCTGCGACGCAGCCGATGCGCCCCTCGCCGAATGCGGCAGCGCAACCCCCGCCGACCCATCGTCGAATGCGGGACCGTCTTCTCCCGCCGACCGGCCTTCGGGCGCCGCGCCCTCGCCGGGCACCACCGCTTCGCGCCCGGCACCCGCGCCGTCGACGCCCCCCGCGACCAGCCCCCCGGCGGGCACGAAGCCGCCGCCCTCGTCGGAGCCGCCGACCTGCGCAGCCGCCCCGACCCTCCCCGGAGCGCTCACCCTCAAGCAGCGCGCCTTCTCCTGGGGCTACACCTTCGATCTGAGCGGCGGAGGCCAGCGGCTCGGCGAGGTACGGAGCCAGCTCCTCAGCCTTACCCGCACCTTCAAGTACACCGACGGAAGCGGCCAGCTCCTCGCCACCGCGCGCCAGGCCCTCTTCAGCTGGGGCGTGCAGGTGGACGTCTTCGACTGCCGCGACGCGAAGCTCGGCACGATCAAGGAAGAGGTCTTCCAGTCGCTCTTCAAGCACTACACCGTCTACACCATCCTCGACGCCAACGGCACAAAGCTCGCCACCTCCAAGAAGCTGGACTGGCTCACGACGAAGTTCAGCATCGAGGACCTCGCGGGCCGCGTGGTGGTCGAGATGAGCCGCCCGTGGTTCAACTTCCTGGGTGACACCTGGAACATCACGATCCGCGACGCCCAGGCCCTAGACCCGCGCCTCTACATCATGATCGGCGCCTACAAGACCGCCGCCGACGCCGACCGGCGAGCCGCCTCGAGCGCGTCGGACTGATCCCTTCTGCGCCGCGCGTACCGCAGCGACGATCGCCGCCCCCCTCGGCCCTCAGGTCCCGCTCAACCGATACACCGGCTCGTCGTCCTCGTTGCGGCCTTCTTCCACCACCCCCGCCACGAGCAGCCGGGACAGCGTGGGATAGATCTGACTCCCGGGCAGAAACCCGGCCTCCTCGAGATCTAGCTCGCTCTGCCACCCCGGGTGCGCCTCGAGCGCCGCCACCATCAGCTCGTCCAGCTCTTCCGGTTCCATGCCCCGCTCCTCGTGTGGGTTGTCCTCTTGCCACCAGCGTACCCACGGCCGCGCAAGTCCGCTGCACACCATCGGAGGACCTGCTCGCCTTGGCGCCCAGCACCCCGACCGCCCGGGCAGACGCCCCTCAAACCAGCCCCTCCTTCTCCCACTTCGCCAGTATCTCGTTCACGTCAGTCGCTGGCTCGTTCCGCCACTCGTTCCGCCGCTCGTCCGCGGTCCGATTGTAGTACGCATCCTCATGCGCCTCGAGGCCTCCCTCGATCGCCTCGCGCAGCCACTGCTCCTGCGTGAGCCCCGCCTTCGCCGCCGCGCGTCGCACCTTCGCATGCATGAAGCGCGTCACCCGCACCGTGAGGCGTCCCTTGCCCTTCTTCGGCATGTCCATGAGCTCCCCCTCGCGCCCCTGGAACGCCATCCCGATCGCCTCCCGCAGCCAGGCCGTCGTCGTGAGCTCGCGCTGCTCGGATGCGCGCCGCACCATCCAGCACCGATCTCGCGTCACCCGCACGGAGAGCTGCACCTGCTCCACCCCTCGGCCGGCCTTGTCGCGCGCTCGTGCGGTCACGCTTCTCCTCCCGTCCGTCCGCGAGCCTCTGCCTGCGTCACTTTCCCAACCCTACGCGCAGGCTGTGCAGGCAAGCTGCACACGGATCGGCGATCCTGGCCTTGGCCGCGTACGGCACGGGGCGACCCGCCCCGGGAGAACGAGGAGGGAAGACATGCAGCGACGATCGCGGGAGCACTATCAGGCCTGTCTGCTCGGCGGCGCGGTGGGAGATGCCCTCGGAGCATCCATCGAGTTTCTGAGCCTGGCCGAGATCCGGCGGCGCTTCGGGCCCGCGGGGCTCACCGACTATGCGCCCGCCTACGGCCGCGAGGGGGCGATCACCGACGACACGCAAATGACTCTCTTCACGGCGGAGGCGGTCCTCCGCGGTCAGAACCGGGCTCGCGAGCGCGGGATCTGTTCGATCAAGGACGTGGCGCGGCTGGCCTACTTCCGCTGGCTGAAGACCCAGGGGCACGAGCCGCCGAGCGAATCCTACGAGCCCGGCTGGCTGATTGGCGTTAAGGAGCTGCACAGTCGGCGCGCCCCGGGCAACACCTGCCTCTCGGCGCTCGAGGCCGGGGCCCGGGGGTCGCGCAGCAAGCCGCAAAACGACAGCAAGGGGTGCGGCGCGGTGATGCGCATGGCCCCCGTGGGACTGGTCGGCGGTGGCCTCCTCGATCCGTTCGGCGACGCCTGCCGGCTGGGCGCGCTCACCCACGGTCACCCGTCGGGGTTCTATTCGGCAGGGGCCTTCGCGCTGATCGTGCACGCCCTCTGCGACGGAAAGAACCTACGCGACGCCGCCGAGCTGGCCTGCGAGCGTCTGCGGGCCGAGGGAGAGCGGGCCAGCGAGACCTGCGAAGCTCTCGAGGGAGCCATCGCGTTCGCGGGCCGCGGCACCCCCACGCCCGAACGCCTGCAGAGCCTCGGCGGCGGCTGGGTCGGCGAGGAGGCCCTGGCCATCGGCCTCTGCTGCGCCCTCGTCGCCGAGAGCTTCTCCGACGGCGCGCTCCTTGCCGTGAACCACGGCGGCGACAGCGACAGCACCGGGAGCATCGCCGGCAACCTCCTCGGCCTGATCCACGGGCTCGAGGCCATCCCGGCCTCCTGGCTCGCGCGCCTGGAGCTGCGCGAGGTGATCGCGCAGGTCGCCCTCGATCTATGGACGCACTTTGGCGACGGGGATCTCGACGCGCGCCTCACGCTCGACGCCCACCGCCGACCATCGGACTGGGACCGCTACCCGGGGAACTGATCGCCCTCGCCCGCACCGTGGTAGAGGTGATCGAGGCCTGGTAGCGCCCTCGCCCGCACCGTGGTAGAGGTGATCGAGGCCGATTCAGGCCGCTGGGATCGTAGGCGTATTCGAAGTCCACTGAACGTCGGAGCAGGAATCCGCGCAGAACTTCCGCCGGGCCGAGTCCCGACGCCGCCACGAGCTGCTGACCCGCGCGGAGCAGGCGCTCTCCGAGCGGCGCATCGTCGAGCGCCAGGTGCAGCGCGATCGTTGTCGCGAGCTGACGACGGGTGAGCTGCGCACCATCGCTGGCGTGCGATGAACATCTTCACGAGTAGGGGCCTCGCGCTATGTGCTGCGCCCCGCGACTCGTATCCGCGGCTCGAGTCCGTTGTCGATACCCCTCGCGAAATGATAGATTTCAGCTTTCCCGGCCTCGAGAAGGACCCCGCATGACCACGCCGACCCTGTCGACCCTGTTTCGCGACTGTTTCGCGACCACCTCGTTCTGCGAGCCGCTCCCCTTCGAGATCAACGACGCCAGACGGTCGGTGCTCGAGCGCGTCTGGGGCCTGATGGCCGCGGACTACGAGGGCGACGCGCTCCTCAACTCCTACGTCGACAGGCTGATTGCCGCCGGAGCTCCTCCGATCGAGGCCCATCGCAACACGGCCGTGGTGGGGCTGGAGCCCCAGGACGAGCTCCCGTGGCTCACGCGAGCTGCGTTGCTGGCCGCTTCGGCCCTGCAATTCCGAGAGGAGGTGCTGAGCTCGACCCTGCCGGAAGCGTACCGCTGCGGGTTCAGCGATCCGCTGGAGGCCTCCCCCTATGAGTGCTTCTTTTCGAGCTGCCTCGCGCCGGGGGAGCAGGATGGCGACGGTGCGCAGTGGAACCGGGAGCGATCGAGCCACCTCATCGTTCTTTCCGGAGGACGTGCCGTCGCCGTGGAGGTCTTGCGGGATGGCCTTCGTGCCGACGCGGCGTCGCTGCTGGCAGCGTTCAAGGAGATCGTGGCCGACGACGGCCCTCCCGCTCCGTGGCCCGCTGGCATGGGCCTGCTCAGCACCCTCGGGATCGACGAGTGGTCGGCCACCATGCGGCGGCTGGCCGCGTCGGAGAGCGGCCGGAGAGCCGTCGCCGACCTGAACTCCGCGCTGTTCGTGGTGGCGCTCGACCATCCCGTGGCCGAGCGCGCGGCGCCTCTCAAGGACCCCGGGGTCAGAATGCACGCCGGAGATCCCGGCAATCGCTGGTACAACGCTGGCATCAACCTGGTGGTCAACGACGAGGGGCAGGCCGGGGTCCTGCTCAACATCTTCGCGGGCATTCCGGGTGTACCTGCCGCTACCTTCGCCAGCTACCTGTTCGATCGGGTGGCCACCCTGCGGAGCGAGCTCGAGCACCCGCCGACGCCCCTCCTGCGTAGAGCCTGCCCCCTCGAGCTGACGCAGGCCGAGCAGTCCCGCCTCGAGGCGCGGAAGGTCGAGCTTGCCGCCTCGCAGCTCCTGCGCGACGGAACCTCCGAGGTCGACGTGACGCGCGAGGATTTCAGCGCCATCCGGCACGGGTGGGGCTGTGCGATGCTGTCGGCCTACTATTGCGCCTCGCACCGCCTGTGGGGGGACGACTTCTCGCTGTCGTTTCTGCTCTCCGTGAAGGCGTTGCGCGAAGGTGCGCTTTTCATCGTTCCCGCCCGGCTGCCAGCCATCGGCGAGCTCGTCGACGCGATCGACCGGGGGGAGAGTGCCGGCGCGATAAGGTCGAAGCTCGAGCGCGCGGCGGCCGATTACGGGCGCGTCGTGACGGCGGCGCAGTCGGGTGTCGAGGTGCACTCCCTCATGTGGCTGCTGCTCCTCGGGTTGCCGATGTACGCTACGGACGAGGAGCTCGCCCTCTTCCCCCCCATGCCGGAATCCGACGCACACCGGATTCGGGCATCGAACATTCCGGACTTGCCGGGGGTACGCTATGTCGGCCGCTTCGTACCGGCGCCGCTCGCGAGATCGATCTGGGTGCACTACCGGGCGCTGCGCGGTCGAACCCAGCTCGTCGTGCAGCCGGGGGAGCAGGATAGAGAGCGCTGCGATGAGTGGCGCGCCAACGTGGTGGCGACGCTGCGAACCCTACGCGACGCGATGCGCTGACAACGGCGAGGGGTTCAGGGAGTCCCTTCTGGATAATAGGGAAACAGGCTGGGCGTTCGCCCGGCCTTCTTGCCAAAGACATAGCTGAAGGCCGCGAGGCCGGCGGTGGCACCCTCGTGGAGTGCCTTGGCTACCGAGAAGGGTCCACCCGTGACATCCCCCGCGGCGAACGCGCCTGGCACGGAGGTCGTCGCCTGCCGATTGATGGTGACAAACCCGTCGCCGGCGACGAAGGGGTAGGCCGCAGCGAAGGCCATTGAGGCGCCTTGGCGCTCGTAGGATTCGAAATCCAGCAGCACCGCGCCCACGGCCAGCTCATCCACCTGTCCCGTACGGAAATCGCGCAGCTTCAGCACGATACGTTCGTCGATAGCCTTGATGTCCACAACGTCCGCATCGAGGAGGCGGGGGTTTGGCGGGACAGCATGAGTGGGCTCGGCGATGAAGGCCACATTCACCTCACGTGGCAGCACCTGCCACGTATCGCAAAGGCGGGCAACCGGCCGCGAACCGATGATCGCGACACCCTCATCCTGCCAACCCGACTGGAGCTCTTGGAGCCTGTCGAGCAGCCCCGCGTCGCCGTACGTCCACCAGTAGAGACGGTCTTGTTGGTAGAGTTCGCTCTCCAGCGAATGGGAGCGCCTAAGACCGCAGGCGAAGATCACCGCCGTGCCGGTGTACTCGGAGCACGACGTCTTGATGTGGAAGGTATTGGGGTCCTGGACCTCAACGCGCAGGACTTCCTCGTTCTGCTTGATAACGACTCCCCCCTCCTCACAGGACTTGATGATGAGTCCTATCTCCCGTTTGGAGAAGTAGTGCTTGGGGGAACCCAGCCGAAGAGGCTTCCAGCGAGACAGGCCTCCTAGGGCATCGCTCGATTCGAGAACGAGCACGCTCAAGGGCATGTGGTCGGCTAACTCAGCCCAAACGATCCGCGCCGCCGCGCACAGCCCGGCGGGACCTCCACCAATGACAACGACGTCGAAGTGCGCCATCGCCTCTACCACCTCACCCTTTCCGGTCGTGAGCTCAGGTACAACCCGATCTGTGCGTCAGCATCCTGGCGCAGTGGAACCCGTTCCGCGTCCGGCCAGCGCTGCACTGATCGCGTCGTCCTCGTCTGCCCTCGCAGTGGCCACCAGCCGATGCGGGTGACCACTGCCATCGGCAACGCCCCCCGGTCGTGGTCTGGATTCATACGTAATGGATGCTCTTAGCCTAATCTCGTGCCTCAGCCCCCGTCAAGCCTCAGCCTGGCGATGTCCGGCGGTGCTTCAGGTCGAGTCTTGCCTGGCGGGTCTCTATTCGTCGCCCCGCAGCGCGTAGTGCCGTCCCCGGCCGACGACCTTGAAGTCGCTGTCGAGCACGAAGGCCAGGGGCGGCTCGTCGTCCGACTCCGAGGCGGCGTCGTCGGCGTAGCTCCGCGCGTCCCGCTCGAGGCCGAAGTCCTTGGAGCTCGTTCGGCCGTCAGACTCGAGCACCACCACGCGGTAGGTGCCGAAGCGCATCAGCCCCTGCGCCCGCGCCAGGACCACCACGCGCTGCTCCACGCTCTCTCGCGTCATTTGTTCTTCCTCGTCCCGCTGCCCCTCTTGCCGCGGCAGAGCTTCTCGAGCGCCCAAAGGATCTCTCGCATGCCGTCCACGTCTCTCCGGCAGTAGACCCGGAGCGCCTCGCGCAGCGCGCGACGGCGGGCGCCGGGCACCTTACCGAACGTACATTCTAGAAAGGAGACCGCCGCCGTCTGGCCGTCCCCTATCTCCAGGTCCGCGTAGCCGCCTCCCGCGAGCGCGGGGAGCACCGCCTTCTGGCTCGTGCTCCCCTCCTGCGCCGGGTGGTAGTAATGAAAGCACCGAAAAGGGGTCCAGAGGTCCACGAAACGCGGAAGCGCCGCCGCGATCCACGTCGCGTGCTCGGGAAAGGCCTCGGCGCAGGCCTTGAGCCGCGCGATCTCGAAGGCCGCGTTGAAGGCCACGATCGAGCCGCACTCGCCAATTCGCCTCCTCAGGCTCTCGAGCAGTCTCGGTCGAGGATCCTCGCGCCCCGCGGCCAGAAACCCGTGGCGCCGGCTCGGCCCCCCCGGGCTCCGCTGCACGAGGAGCGCGTACTGAAAGGGCACCTGCTCGTACGGCCGGCAGCCGTCGTAGAGCGGGATAGCCGTCCCCACCGTCTCGAAGTCGAGGAGGGTGAGCGGGTACTCGAGCTGGCCGAGAAAGCCCCGCAGCGCGTCCAGGTCCGCCCGAGGTTTCCCCGCCTTCGCCGCGGCCACCTGGATCGCCTGCTCGGCGCTGAGGGCGAAGCTCTTCGGCACCGCCTCGAGCGCGAGGATCCCCTGCGCGTGCAGCTCCCGGGCCTTCTTCCGCCCGCGCCAGAGCTCGTAGACGCTCCCTTCCGGCAGGAAGGCCCAGCACTCGTCCACCAGCTCGCACGGATGGGGCGTGGTGCAGTGCTCTCCCACCTCCACCTTCGGACAGCGCCGCCCCGCGAGCACCGCCGCGAGCCGCTTCACCTCGTGCGGCACCTCCGACGCGAGCGCCTCGACCGCCTCGGTCACGTCCTGCCGCACGAAGAGCTTCTCGGGCTCCACCGCGCCCTGCCGCACGTACTCCCGGTTGACGTGCTGCACGAAGCAGCGCCGCACCCTGAGCCCCGCCCCGTCGTAGACCTGCCGCTGGAACGCGACGTCCTCGAGGTGCTCGTCCTTCACCTCGGTCGTGCTCTTCACCTCCACGAGGTCCCACTTCCCCCGGGGCGCCGGCAGGAGCACGTCCGCCCGCGCATAGGTGTCCTCGTAGCGGAAGGCCCCCTCAAAGAGCGGCTGCCGCGCCGTCAGCGCCTGCGCGGTCTGCCGCACGGCCTCCTCCATCCCCGCCTCCCATTCGATGCCGATCCCCTCCGGGTGCAGCTCCAGCGCGAGCCGCCCCACCTCGTGCCCCTGCGCGAGGCGAAAGGCCGTCCCCGCGTCCACCGCGCCGAGCCGCTCCTTCTCGTGGCAGTGCACCCAGAGCCGCTTCTCGCACTGGAGCCCGATCATGTACCTGCTCTTCGATAGGAGCCCCGTCATTCGCGTCCCTCCACAGCGAATACGATACCGTCCCTCGCAAGTGTCTCCACCCATCGTTGCCCCGGGCCCCGAAGCCCTGCCCGGCGGAAGAACTGCCGCTGAATCGTCCGACCGCGTCGGCGCCCTCCTCCAGAGCCACCCTACCCGGGCCGTGCGCAGCTTGACTGCACACCGCCGGGGAACGGCCCCCGTCGGCGGCGTCACGCGCCGCGTCAGCTTTGTCCTTGTGGAGCGAACCCGGGACGCCTATCATCCGCCGCGAAACCCCAAAAGGAGGCTGTCAATGACGCGTATCAAGGCGGGACTTGTTCCATCGCTAGTACTCACGCTTGGACTGTGCCTGAGCCCCGCGGCGCAGGCTGACCATCACGAGGGGAAGGCGGGGGCGAAGGCGGGAGCGAAGGCCGGGGCGAAGGCGGGAGCGAAGGCCGGGGCGAAGAAGGACCCGGCGGCCGACAAGAGCTGGCGCAAGGGCCCCGATCCCATCGAGGTCGGCCCGACGGTCTACAAGACGATCTTCGAGAACGAGCGCGTGCGGGTGAACGAGGTGACGTTCAAGCCGAAGGCCAAGATCGCGTCGCACTGGCACCCCGATCACGTGGTCTACGTCATCAGCGGCGGCAAGCTGAAGATCACCGGCGAGGACGGCAAGGAGCAGGTCATGGACCTGAAGAAGGGCATGACGGCGATGCTGCCCACCGGCTCCCACTCGGCGGTGCACGCCGGCGGGGGCACGATCAAGGTCGTGCAGGTCGAGCTGAAGAAGTAATCCGCAGACACCCGCGCCTCCGCCTTCGCTTGACGTCGGGGCCGCGGCACTGCACCCTGCCCCTCCGATGCGTGAACCGGACTGTCTGGCTTCGTTGGTCGACCAGGGGATCATCCAGGAGGTCGTGCGGCCGCTGATGAGCGGCAAGGAGGCCCAGGTCTACCTGGTCGTGTCCGGCGACGAGCTCCGCGTGGCCAAGGTCTACAAGGAAGCCCAGAACCGCACCTTCCGCCAGCGGGCGGAATACACCGACGGCCGGGCGGTGCGAAACACGCGCACGCAGCGAGCCATGAGCAAGCACACCCGCTTCGGCCGCGCCCAGGACGAGGCGACCTGGCGCACGACGGAGGTGGACATCATCCACCGCCTGCGCGGAGCGGGGGTACGGGTCCCGGAGCCCCACTGCTACGTGGACGGCGTACTGGTGATGGAGCTCATCACCGACCTCCACGGCGAGCCGGCTCCCCGGCTCTCGGACATCGTGCTCGACCGCGAGGTGGCCTGCGCCGTGTTCGAGGCGCTGCTCTCGTCGGTGGTGAAGATGCTCTGCGCCGGCGTCGTGCACAGCGACCTCTCGGAGTTCAACGTGCTCATGGGCTCCGACGGCCCCGTGCTGATCGACTTCCCGCAGGCGGTGGATCCGGCCCGCAACCAGACCGCACGCAAGCTGCTGGTCCGGGACGTGGACAACCTGAATCAGTTCCTGCTGCGGGTGGTGCCCGGCTCACGCCGCCTGCCGTACGGGCAGGAGCTCTGGGAGCTCTACACGCGCGGCAAGCTGACCCCCGAGACGCAGCTCTCCGGTCGCTACGCGCCGTCGCAGACGCAGGCCGACACCGCCTCGGTGCTCCGCGAGGTAGCTGTCGCGGCCCGCGACGCGGAGCGCCGCCGAGAGGCGATGGGCCCCCCGAGAGGCCGGCGCCGTCGCTGGTCGAAGCCCGCGGTCGAGACCACGCCCACCGCCGAGGCCACGCCCGCCGCCGAGGCGAAGCCGTCGGTCGAGGCCAAGCCGTCGGTCCAGACGAAGCCCACGACGGAGTCCAGGCCCCGAATCGACGCGAGGCCCCCCGTCGAAGCGAAGCGCGCGCACGAGTCGAAGGCCGCGAGCGCGCCATCCCCGACCCCCTCGCCCTCACGACGCCGCAGGCGCCGACGACGCGCTGCAGGGGGCCCCGGCCGGCGACCCGAGGAACCGCGGTCGTAGCGAGCGCGACCATCGGGCGCGCCGCGCCCCCGAGCTACTCGTAAGCCGAGCGGCGGGCCGGCAGGAAGAACGACACGCCCCCCGTGAGAGCGATGTCAGCGTCGATCCGCGAGGAGACGCGGCTCACGGGCGTGGGATGGATCACCGTCAGAAGGTCGATCCGAACCGCGAGCCACGGTAGCCCCACGTAGAACTTCACGCCTCCCCCCACCAGCCCGGCCAGCTTCCAGGCCTGCGCCAGGTTCATACTCCCGAGGCCCACCGTGAGAAACAGATCGAGCGCCACCAGCCTCCGACCGACCCGCATCGCCAGGTCGTTGGAGATGGACGCCTCGCCCAGCAGGAGGTGCACCTCACGAACGGTGGGGAGAACCTCGAAGGCGGCCGACGACGGAATGCGCGAGTAGTCGTAGCTCGCTCCCAGGGCAAGCCACGGGCTGAGGTGCAGGTGGGCCCTCACGCCGACCAGAAAGGAGCTTCCAAGGGTCCGGCCGAGGAGGCTCCCACCGTGCGGCGACAGCTCGAGCTGATAGCGCTTCTGGTGGCGAAACGCGGGATCCAGAATGGGCGGGACGCGCTTGAGCTCGGGGGCGGGTGTCGCCGAGGGCGAGGGCGCGACCGACGGAGCCGCCGACGCGCGGAGCGGCGGCGCAGTAAGGCCCACGAGTCCGATCGCGCCCGCGAGCACGAGGAGGCTGCTGCGTCGTCGTAGACGCGCGCTAGGGCCGCGAGCGACTCCTGTCCAGCGCCTCCAGCTCCCCATCACCCGAGCTTGGTCCTCTAGCGCGAGGTCCGCAATGGAATCAACCGAGCGCCCGAGGGTCAGAAGGCCCCCCGAACGGTCGTCGCCCCGCGCCGATCCTGCATCCTCCCGCCTGGCGGCGGCGGCCACCTGGCTCTGCGGATGACCGTCGGTCCAGCGCGCACCGCTGGAGGGATTTCGCGACCTTAGGCCATCGGCAGTTGGAGCCCCGCTGGCGCGTCTCTTGCGTATTCCATCCCCGCGCGGCGTGCGCGGAGGGTCGGATGAACACGCGTCGGGTGCTGGGGATTGCCTTCATCGTGAGCTGCTCGATCGCTGCGCCCGCCGGGGCCCGCGACGCAACCCCGAGCGGAGAGAAGTCTCGGCTACCGTGGGGGCTCGCGCGGCTCACCGCGGCGATGAACCTCCGGCAGCGCATCGCCGAGGGCAAGTACGCGAGCTTCCCTGCGGCGCAGAAACTCCTCGACGGCCTCGAGCGACAGGTGGCGCGCGGCGGCACGTACCGCTCGATGGCCGAGCTCGTGCTTGGGCGGGTGCAGGCCCACCTCGACCCCGCGCTCTCCGCCGAGGAGCGGGCCACGCTCGTCGCGCGCATCGAGGGCATCTCGACCGTCGCGGCGGCTCGCACGCAGGCCCTCGAGCTGAAGCAGCGCTCGGGCGAGCTCCACAAGATCGGTAAGGCGCGCACGGTCGCGCGGCGGAACCACCAGGAGCACGGCTGGGTCCTCGATCTCAGCGACGCCGCGAAGAAAGCCCGCGAGGTCTTCGAGAAGCACGGACGGGCGATCCGCAGCGCCAACCGCAAGGGCGCGCCGACGGCGGAGCGCACCCGAGATCGTACGTTCCTGAGCAAGGCGTACCTCACCTGGGCCCACGCCGAGCTGGACCACGTCCGCGCCCTCGTCGGGCTCGTCGAGCAGCAGTCCACCGAGGCGGGCCTCGACCAGGCGCAGACCTTCCGGCTGCGCACGGCGCTCGGCGCAGTGCGGACGCTCCTTCAGGCCGGGAACGCGCGGGTGAACCAGCGCACCGAGCCGTCGTGGAATTCCACGGAGGCCTGGGCGCTCCTTCCCGAGCCGACGCACGACCACGCCGTACAGATCGTGCGCGCCCGCCTGCGCACCACGGAGCGCGACCTCGAACGGCGCATCGTGGCCGGCGTTCAGGCCGCACTGCCCGTCGCGGACCGTCTGACGCGCGCGGCGGCAGCGGGCTACGCGGCCCGCGGGCGGGACCGGCTCACCCGTAAGGAGGAGGCGACCCTGGTCGCTGGCCTGAAGTGGCTCGTCGCCGCCGAGAGCACCGCCTTCAACAGCGGCTACCTCGGATTCCCGCTCGACCGCGTCGCGGCTTCGCTCGTCGAGGCCTCGGAACGGGGCGAGAGGATCCCCTGGAGTGCGGTGTCCCCCGAGGACCGGCGGTCGCTGACCAGCATCCTCTACCACCGCGCGTCGCGGCTCACCCATGCGTTCCTCGACCACGAGCGCGACTCCGGCCCGCGCTACCTGCCTGGCGCGCTCCGCTGGCGCGTCCTCGATCGGCTGCTCGACGCGCGACTCGGGCTGGCGATGCCGGAACTCGACCGCGCGGAAGCGCTGCTCGCCGGCCCCGCCGAGACCGCCGACAAGCTCGTCGCGGCCCGCCGTCTCTACGACCAGGTCTGGCCGATCGAGCACCTCTACAAATGGACGGTCGACCCCGCCGACGGCATGTTGCTCAGCGCGCAATCCAAGGCACGCTACGGCGAACATCTGACGAAGCGCCAGCGGGCCACGCTCGACCGCGCCCACGCGGTGATCCAGGCGCTCGACCCCGACCTCAGGCGCTAGAACTGCCCCACGAGCCCGATCCCGGTAGCAGACGCGCTGAGCTGCACCCCCTCGCTCCAGCGTGGCCGACGGTGCAGCAGCGGCACCAGGATCCCGACCGAGGTGCCTACCGCGGCACCTGCGAGTACGTCTGACCAGAAGTGCTTGCCCGCGGCCACGCGGCAGAGGGGCACGGCAGAGGCGAGCAGGAGACTCGCCACCCAGACCACCGCCCGGAAGCGGCTGTGCGGTCGCCGCAAGGTGAAGATCGTCGCGAACGAGACCGCCGCGGCGAAGGCGCTCGCGGTGTGACCCGAGAAGAAGGACATGTTCGCGTCGGCGTTGTCCCGCCGCTCGTCGGTGTCGCCGCGGTACATGAAGGGACGCGGCCTGCGCACCGCGAGCGCGGTGAGCTGCTGCACCGCCCCCGTCAGCGCCATCGCCTGCGCCGCGAGCAGGACGTCCTCCGCCACGCCGCGCCAGCCCCAGCGCCCTAGGTCAAAAAAGAACCCGCCCACGGCGAGCGTCGGCAGGGCGGCCACGAGGAGATCGCTCGCCCGCCGCGCCCCCGCCGAGTGGTAGTTCACCACCGGGCGATCCATGGCGTTCACGCCGGCACGGTCGCACGGGTTGCAGGTCACCGAGGCCGGCAGCTCGCTCGCCACCCCCCCGATGCCGGCCCACAGCGTCGCGCCGGCGGCCAGAATCGTGAGGTCTCGCGCCAGGGAGACCTCGAAGGGCGAGGACTCCACACGCCCCCGGGCGGGCGTGGCGCAGAGCAGGACCAGCGCGGCAACCGCTCCCACCGCCAAACCTGCCGGCGCACCGCGCCGCCGTGGCGAGGGTCCGGTCCTGCGCGCTGGCGTGCGTTCCAAGGCCACCTCCATCGGCTCGCCTCCTATTGTATGGGCCCCCTCGCCCGCCTCTCTGCTTCCACCGGCCGCGCTCGGGTCTTGAAACGCCCCACCCGGGATGGCTAGCATGTTTCAGAAAGGATCCGCGACCGAGGTGACGGGACGTCGCCGCGCGGAGCTGGAGGACGGGGAGGAAGGGGAGCACGGGGAGGAGGAAGCGTCATGGAGCTCATACCGCTCGCTCTGGTCGTCGCGCTGTTCGTCGCGCTGAACCTGGTCCTCGCCTCGATTCCGGCGCGCATCGCCCAGGCGAAAGGCCGTCGGCGCGAACCCTGGCTCGTCTACGGCTTCTTTCTGCTCATCCCGGCGCTCATTCACGCCCACCGGCTCGAGCCTCACACTCCCGTCGATGCGCCCCCGCCGAGCCCGGATCCCCGTCCCGGTTCCGAGACCTCCGACGGCGCTCCGTCGGAAAACGACCCCGGCGCCGCCCCCGCGCGCTAGCGAAGCGCGCTCCGTCCCAAGGGCGTCCGTTGACGCCGAGCCCAGACCTGTGCGATCAGGGGGCTTCTCATCGCATATCGCTTATGGACCCTGGCCAAGGAGGGCGTAGATGGCACGCG
Organism: Deltaproteobacteria bacterium; assembly: GCA_020848905.1. Taxonomy (NCBI): domain Bacteria; kingdom Pseudomonadati; phylum Myxococcota; class Myxococcia; species Deltaproteobacteria bacterium. The sequence goes on along the minus strand of JADLHG010000045.1, from coordinate 437,768 downwards.
GCACGTTCACGATGGTTGCTTTCGGAAGTTTCATGCTGCTCGGCGCAGTCGGGTGCAGCGACAACGGGGCGGTGAAGGCCGACTCTCGCGTGGCCGACGCCAAGGTCACCGGCGACGCCGCTCCAGCGGCGGACGCCGGCCCGGCGAAGGAAGCGGGAGCCGCCGACGGCCCGTCGCAGCCGATCACCTTCACGGCCCGCATCGAAGGCTTCGGCATGGCCGGCGCGACCGTGCCCGGGGTAACCGTCGAGCTCTACGACAACGACACCGGCAAGGGGACCGGCACCAAGCAGACCTCGAACGCCGACGGCAAGGTCACCTTCGCCGGCCTGCTCAAGGGCAAGCTCTACGGCTTCAAGGCGACTCTCGCCAACTACAAGGACACCTTCTGCTGGAACGTCAAGGCCGAGACGACGGAGGAGCGGCTCTGGGTGGTGCCGAACTCCGTGTTTCAGATCGCCCTTGGCCTCGCGGGCCTCGCCGCGCAGCCGGGAAAGAGCGTCGTCGCCGGCGCGATCTACTGGGTGGACGGCAAGGGCACCGAGGAGGGCGTCGGTTGCGCCAAGGTGGCGAGCACCCCCGCGACTCCGGACGTTCGCTACATGAAGGCCGCCAGCGGCATGCCCGCCCCGCTCAGCGAGCAGGCGTGCACGGCCAACAACGGAACGCAGGGCAACGGCCGCTTCGTGGCGGTCAACCTCGCCCCCGGACAGGTCACGATCGCGGCCACCGACAGCACGGGCGCGGAGATCGGCAGCACCAAGTTCTGGTCGGTCGCGGACGCCATCGCAGTCGGTAATATCTACGCCAAGCCGTCGATCACGAAGAATCCCACGCCGGCCTCCTGCGGCTGCACGCCCTGACGACCCCCGTCGGCCGGGACGGAAATTGACCAAGCTGCACTCTAGGAGGGACGCGTGATCCGCCGAACGCTGCACGCAGCAGCCCTGGTTGTCCTTGCGCTTCGCTCGCCCTCGGCCGCGGCTCAGCCGACCGATCCGCCGGCGACCCAACCCACCACGCCAGCCGCCACCCAGCCCGCGTCGCAGCCGTCGGCCCGCCCCGCACCCGCCCCCGCGGCGCGCAAGCCCTCGGCTCCCGCCGCGGCCCACCCCGCCCCGGCCAGCGACGACGGAGACCTCTTCGGAGGCGCTCCCGAGGCGATCGCCCCCGAGGAGACCGCGCAGCAGGAGCCGACCAGGCCCCCGCTCTTCGTCCTGAACGGTTTCATCCAGGGGCAGGTGGGCCTCTTCACCGACCCCCAGCACAAGAACCGCAAGGAGCTGGACAAGGACGGGGACGAGTACTGGGTCGACCACGGCGACCTGGCGGGCAAGCTCTCGATGCTGCGCGGCACCCTGCAGCTCGAGGGGGACTTCAATCCCTCGCGCTACGCCTCGGTGCACTTCGTGCTTCGCGGCGTACGCAGCCTGCGCCTCAAGGCCGACGAGGTGCACGCCGCACCTCCCGACGGGGCGGCCGCCGGCGAGCCCTCGGCCTGGGTGATGGACAAGTACTACAACGAGCTCGACGTCCGCGAGCTCTACGTGGACATCAACCCGGCCCCGTGGATCAACATCCGTATCGGCCGCCAGCAGGTGGCCTGGGGCGACCTGGGGCAGTACCGGCTCCTCGACATCATCAACCCCACGAACGCCACCTGGCACTTCGCGAACCTCGAGCAGGCGCGCGACCAGCGCATCCCGCTCACCATCCTGAAGGCGATGCTCGACGTCCGTCCGCTCGCGGGCAGCCTCGAGTTCGTCTGGGTGCCGATGATCGACCGGGCCGAGAGCACCGTCTCGGTGCCGCTCACCTTCGTCGGCGCGTGGGGCCTCCCGAGCGCCGGCCCGCGCGACTTCAAGAGCTCCTTCAAGATCAAGCGCAAGACCCCCCTCTACCCGGGGGGCGACATCGAGGACACCCGCCTCGGCGTGCGCTGGCTCGGTACGCTGGGCAGCTTCTCCTATTCCCTCGTCTACTACTGGACGCACCTCCTCTCGCCCCCCATCGCCACCGGCTTCTACCAGCGCTGGGACAAGGCCCGCGGCGCGCTCGAATCGGACGTGGACGTGATGCTCGAGTTCCCGCGCCAGCACATCACGGGCTTCAGCCTGGAATACCTGTTCAAGGCGCCCGTGAGCACCGTGGCCCGCCTCGAAGCCTCGTACACGCCGAACGGGGTCTTCTCGGGCGCCTCGGTCCCTGCCGGCGAGCTCGTCACCGACAACTTCGAGGTGGGCAAGGACCTCTACACCCGCCTGCCCACCTTCCAGAAGCACCTCCTCTCCTACGGGGTGCAGCTCATGCGACCGACCTTCATCCGCTGGCTCAACCCGAACCAGACCTTCATGCTCGTCGCCCAGTTCCTGCACTCGATCATCCTCGACTACGACGAGAAAGAACGGATGGTCGCGGCGGCCGGCTACGACAGCACGCGGGTCTCACGCCACTCGATGACGATCGGCGGGGCAATCATGACCTCGTACCTGCACGGCCTGCTGGTGCCCAGCGTCAGCGGCGGCTATCTGCCGCAGGGGGGCGCTCACAGCGGTTTCCTCAGCCTGCGGCTCGGGCTGGTGCTCGGCACCAGCATGCGCGCCGCGCTGACCTACACCGCCTTCTTCGGCCAGGACGCCTACAAGGGGCTCGGCCTGTTCCGCGATCGCGACGAGGTGAACCTCGCCGCCAGCTACCAGTTCTAGCCAAGGGAGGGCACGATGAGGCTCCTACGCGGCATTCTCCTCGGGACGCTGGGTTGCTCGGCCCTGCTGGTCGCGGCGTCACCCGCCGAGGCCGAGGAGATCACGAAGGACAACTGGACCGAGATGGTGGGCTTCAAGCCCGACGCGACCCCCGCGGGGTTCAAGCCGGGAGCGGTTGCCGGCGAGGCCGAGGTGGGTGCGCTCAAGTCGCTGCTCCCACCGAGCATCCAGCTCCTCATGAGCAAGTACAAGCTGCGCCTCTGGACCCGCCCCTACGAGCGGGTGCACCCCTCGAGGTCGTACATCTGGGCCACGAACAAGTTTCGCGGTCGCGCGCAGCTCGTCCAGGGGAGCCCGCGCGAGCAGGGCCTGAAGGGCTACGTGGCGGGCCTGCCCTTCCCGAAGCCGCGCAACGGCACGGAGGTGGCGTGGAACTATCAGTACGCCTACAACGGCGACGACGGGACCTTCCACTACGGCGTGTACTGGATCAGCGCCAAGCGCGGGGTGGAACGCTGGGAAGAGTGGGTCTGGGAGTACATCATTCGCACCCTGAATCGCACCGACCTCAAGCCGCGTCCGGCCTACAAGGACCTCGAGGCGCAGGGGATCCAGTACCTGTCGATGACCTACGCCATCCAGCCCTACGACAAGCGGGGCTTCGGCGCCGTCTACCGCCGCTACGTGAAGCCCGAGGACCAGGAGGGCTGGGTCTACATGCCCAACATGAAGCGCGCGGTGCAGATGAAGATCGGCAGCACCGGCGAGGCCTGGAACTCGACGGACATGCTCTACGAGGACGTGCGCGGCTACATGGGCTACCCCGAGTGGATGGAGTGGAAGATCGTCGGCAAGAAGACGATCCTCGCGCCGATCCATGCCGGCGTGCCCCTCGGCAAGGAGGCGCGCGACAAGGTCTTCGACTTCAAGACCGCGCCGCACTGGAATCCGAAGCTGCAGTGGGAGCCGCGACCGGTCTACGTGGTCGAGGCGACGCCCCGGCTCAAGGGCTACCCGTACAGCAAGATGACCTTCTACGTGGACGCCGAGACCTACTACATCCCGATCAAGGAGTCCTACGACCGCAAGGGGAAGCTCTGGAAGGTGCTGATCAACGCCTACAACGCGTCGAGCAACATGGACCTCTATCCCCTTGGAATCGGCACCTCGCTGACGGTGGACCTGCAGGCCGAACACGCGACGGCCTTCCCCTCCTACGACTTCAAGGCCAACGTCGGGCTCAAGCCCGCGCGCTTCACCAAGGAGTCGCTCCTCAAGATGGGCAAATAGCTCCGCGATGGCCTGGCGTCCCCGCAGCTCGTGGCTGGTGCTCGGCGCGCTCGCGGTGGGCGCGAGCGTGGCCACGACGGGCGTGGGACGTACCGACGCACCGCCGGCCGCGGTCAGCGAGAGCCTGACGCGGCGCGACCGCCTCTACGACGTGGCCTTCGTCGGACGCGAAGCCTGGGTGGTCGGCTTCCCCGGCGTGATTCGCTACACCCCCGACGGCGGCGCGAGCTGGCAGGTGCAGAAGGGGGGCGGCAAGGAGGCCCTCTTCTCGGTGCACTTCGCCGACCGCCGGCGCGGCTGGATCGTGGGCGGGGCGGGGCTCATCCTCTTCACGCAGGACGGCGGGGCGAGCTGGGCCCGACAGAAGAGCCCCACCACGCAGCAGCTCTTCGCGGTCCACTTCCTCGACGGGAAAGAGGGCTGGGCCGTCGGGAGCTTCGGCGCGGTGCTGCACACGCGCGACGGCGGAGGAAGCTGGGCCGAGGTGAAGGTGCGGCTCGAGAAGGCGGCGCCGGCGGCCAAGGACGCCGCGGGCGCAGCGGGTGCGGGGGCGAAGGGCGAGGACCTCGGCGCGGACGCGTGGGGCGGCCAGGACAACCCCTACGGCGTGGACGGCCAGGGGGGAGAGAGCGGACGCGCCGGGGAGGCTGCGTCGGCAGCACCGGGCTTCGACCGCCACCTGAACGGCGTGCGCGCGCTCGGCCCGGGACGCGCGCTGGCGGTGGGCGAATCGGGGAAGATCGTCGCCACGAGCGATGGCGGCGCCTCGTGGCAGGAGCGACCGAGCGGGGTGTGGGCTCCGCTCTACGACCTCTCGTTCGTGTCGGCCGAGCACGGGTTCGCGAGCGGCGGCGTCGGCACGCTCCTCGAGACGCGGGATGGCGGCACGAGCTGGCGTGCGGTGAAGCTGGAGCGGCGGGTGGACCTCTTCGGCCTCGCGCTCTCCGGCGGGACGCTGCACGCGGTCGGGCGACGCGGCACGCTGCTGCGGCAGGGTCCGTCGGGCTTCGCGGCCACGGCCATCGGAGGCTACGGCTGGCTCTCGGGCCTCGCCTACGGCGAGGGAGGCCTCGGTCTCTGCGTCGGCGGGCAGGGGCGAATTCTCCGCACCACCGACGGGGGCGCGACCTGGCGCTCGGTCGGCGCGGAGTGACGAGGCGCGACGTGAGCGAAAGATTCGGGCGACTGATCGTTCGGCACCGGGGGCTCTCGCTCCTCCTCATCCTCCTCGCCACGGTCCTCCTCGGCTGGAAGATCAAAGACGTCCGGTTCACCTCCGAGACGATCGATCTCTTCCCGAAGAGCCATCCCTACGTCGAGACCTTCGTCAAGTACGCCGACGTCTTCGGCGGAGCGAACACCGCGGTGCTGGCCGTGGAGGTCCAGCGCGGGGACATCTTCACCTACGAGACGCTCGAGAAGATCCGCCGGGTGACGCGCGCGGTGGAGCTCCTTCCGGGGGTCAACAACTATCAGGTCCTGTCCATCGCCCAGCGCAAGGTGAAGAACATCACTGCCGAGTTCATCGGCGGCGGGAACGTGCGCTTCAAGGCCGAGCCGATCATGTTCCCCGACGTGCCGCGCACCGGGCCCGAGATCGACCAGCTCCGGGAGACGGTCCGCTCGGACCCGCGCATCTTCGGCACCCTCGTCTCGTCGAATTCCAAGGCCGCCCTGGTCGTGGCCGGCTTCCTCGAGAACGCCCTCGACCCGGCGGCGATCCACGCCGGGCTGAAGAAGATCGTCAAGGCCGAGGAGGACGCGAACACCCGGCTCTACGTGATCGGGCGGCCCGTGATGCTCGGCCACATCATGGAGAACTACCCCCAGCTCGTCCGGCTCTTCGTCGCCACGCTCGTCTCGATGGCGCTCGTCCTGCTGCTCTACTTCCGGAACCTCCGCGGCGTGCTGATGCCGCTCGGCACCGCCGCGCTCTCGGCCGTCTGGGGGCTCGGCTTCGTCGGCTGGCTGGGCCACAACTTCGACCCGCTGGTCATCGTCGTGCCGTTCATCATCTCGGCGCGCGCGCTCAGCCACTCCGTGCAGCTCATCGAGCGTTTCTTCGAGGAGTGCCAGGCGGGCAAGGAGCGCAAGGAAGCCGCGGCCGTGACCTTCTCGGGGCTGATGGCGCCCGGACTCCTCGCCATCATCACCGACGCCGCGGGGGTCTTCCTCGTCTTCCTGACGCCGATCCCTCTCATGCAGAAGCTGGCCCTGATGGGTGGTTTCTGGGTGCTGAGCTTCATCGTCAGCGACCTCGTCTTCAACACCGTCCTGCTCTCGTTTCTCTCCCCGCCCCCCGCGAAGCCACCGCGGGTCAAGGCCACGCTCTCCGACCGGCTGCTCCGCGTCGTGAGCGGCTGGTGCCTCGGACGCGCCCGCTGGGCCGTGCTCGGCACGACGCTCGTCGTCGGAGGCGTGGGGTTCTACTTCGCGAGGTACCTCGTGATCGGGGATGTCCACCCGGGGACGCCGATGCTCTGGCCCGACTCCAAGTACAACCAGGACACGCTCCAGATCGCCCGAACCTTCGCCAACACCGAGATCCTGAGCATCATCGTGCAGGGCAAGGAATGCCCCGCTCCGCCCCGCGCAGAGCTCCTGGAGCGACACGGCTGCGACGAGGCCGGGGGCCGCTGTTACGACGACGCGGCGCTGAGCTGCCGCCGCGACGAGGACTGCTTCGGCTGCGAGCTCAAGGCCGGCACGTGCAAGACAGACCGGGGGCGACGCTGCGCGAAGGACCTCGACTGCGTGGCCCGGGACTGCAACCCGATCAAGTCCCCTGCGGTGCTCCAGACGATGGAGTTTCTGCAGCGCGAGATGGAGACGCTCCCCGAGGTCGGCTCGTCGGCCTCCATGGCGGCCATCCTACCGGGGGTCGTCGCGTCGATGCACGGCGGAGATCCGAAGTGGGAGCTCATCCCCAAGGACCGCTTCGGCGCCGGGTCCCTCGTCGAACAGATCATCTCCAAGTCCGAGCCCGGCGACCTGACGCGCTTCATGACCCCCGATTACCAGCGCGCGGCGGTGACGCTCTACCTCAAGGACCACAAGGGCGAGACCCTGCGCCGGGTGATCGCGAAGGCCAAGGAGTTCATCGCCGCGCACCCCCTGGCCGAGGCGGAGTTCCTGCTCGCCTCGGGCTACGGCGGGCTGCTGGCGGCGGTGAACGAGGTGATCACCACGGCCGAGGTGAAGGTCACCTTCCTCGCCTTCCTGATGGTGTTCCTCTGCTGCGCGGTGACCTACCGCTCGATCGTGGCCGGCCTGCTCTTTCTCGTCCCGCTCTTCCTCTCCAACTACGTGACCTACGCCGTGATGGGCGCGCTCGGCATCGGCCTCGACGTGAACGCCTTGCCCGTCGTCTCCCTCGGAGTGGGCCTCGGAGTGGACTACGGGCTCTACGTCGTGAGCCGCATCATCGAGGAGTACCGGGTGGACCCGGACCTCGGGCGAGCCATCGACCGATCCATCGCCACGGCCGGCAAGGCGGTCCTCTTCACCGCCACGACCATGGTGGTGGGGATCGTCTTCTGGGCCTGGTCCTTCCTCAAGTTCCAGGCGGACATGGGGATCCTCCTCGCCGTCTGGATGTGCGTCTCGATGCTCGGCGGGCTGATCCTCGTGCCCACGCTGATCTACACCCTGAAGCCCCGGTTCATCACGCGCACGCGCTGAGCGCGCTTCGAGGTGCAGGAAGGAGGACGGCGCGCGGGCCCCGTCAGGGGGCGATGCGCGCGGTCTTGACCTGGGCGGGGAGCACCTTCACCGCGAGCGGGATCCAGGGCTGGTCGAGCGAGCCGAGGAGCGGCTGCCACGCCGAGGCCGTGAGACAGGCCTTTCCGGGAACGAGGGGAAGCTCCCGCACGGAGGCCGAGGTGGAGGCGTTGAAGGCCAGCGTGCCGTCCTTCGCCGGAACCTTCATGGCCCAGAGCGTGTCGAGACCGATCAAGGCCTCGCTGTACGCTCCGACGATCGCCCCGCCGTCCTTCGTCAGGTGGAGCGCCGGATAGCTGTCGCTCGTGCGCAAGGCGTCGGTCGCGTTCTGCGCCCCGCCGTAGGCCCGGGCCCACGCCACCTTGCCGACCGCGTCGAGGCCGGCGAGCCAGAGGTCCTGGCGCGTGGCCTTGCCCGAGTACTGCCCGGCGGCGAGGTAGCCGCTCGTCGGGAGCTCCACGAGATCGAGGAGCACGGGGCCGAGCTCCGCGGAGTCGGCGCTCGCCGCGGTGCTCGACCAGGCGAGCGCGCCGTCGGGCTTGACCTTCAGGACGATCGCCTGGTTGCCGGCGTGGAAGACCCCGCCACCGAGGATCAGGTCTCCGTCGCGACTCCGCAGGGCCGTCGTCAGGTTCAGCCCCTTCTCGCTGCCACCCGCGCAGTCGTCGACCACGAGCTCGGTGCCCCAGCGCAGCGTCCCGTCGGAGCCGAAGCGCGCGACGTGGCCCCGCCACTTCGCCCCCTGCGAGATCCACTGATCCCCGACGACCACCACCTCGTCACCCAGGCCGACGAGCCGGCGAGGGATCTCCCCGCCCTGCGCGGAGCGGAGCTGGCGCGACCAGAGGAGCTTGCCGTTCCCGTCCAGCCGCAGGAGCCACCCGGTCACCGTATCGAGCGGGTTCACGTAGTCCGTGCCGTGGGTCCCGAGGACGTAGAGCCCGCCCGCTCCGTCGGTGATCGCGTCGGTGAAGCGTAGCCAGGTCTCGCGGTAGAGCACGTCGAAGCGCCGAGCCCACGCGAGCTTTCCCGCCGCATCCAGCTTGAGCACCGCATAGGGGTGGGCCACCACGAAGAGGCCGCCGTCGGCCGCGGTCACCACCCGTCCGGGCAGAAGGTCGGGGATCAGGAGATCGCGCCAGAAGGGGACGTCCGCCACGTACCGTCGCGCCCAGACCACCTCGCCGTCGGGAGCGAGCTTCAGCAAGACCTTCGCGTCCGACCCGCTCAGCAGAAAGCGCCCGTCCACCGTCGGCGTGAGCTGCGCCCATTCGACCTGCGCTCCCGGCCATTCGTAGGGAAAGCCATCCACCGTGTCCGGGTACGCAGCGGCCCACGGCGTGAAGGTCGGGTTGGCGAAGGCCACGTTGTCCGGAGCCCCACCGGTAGGCGTGGGTCCGCTCGAGGGCGGGGTCTTGCAGGTGCCCTGCGCCACGGTCGCCTTGGCCACGCCGAAGCTCTTGCCGAACTTGGCCAGCGTGACGTGGCCGAGGAGCGGCGAAAGCTCTGGGCTCCGGATCAGAAAGCCCACCTCGCCCTCGACGCCCCCGTCGAGCTGCCAGCAGGGCGTCTTCGTCTGGTCGGCGGCGAGCTCGGCCGCGGCGTAGAGCCCGGCGTAGATGCCCGCCACGCTGTAGAGCGTGACGGTCAGCCGCGGGCCGAGACGGAGCTTGGCCTTCGCACCGAGCGCCGCCTCGACCGACGGGGCGCTGAAGCTCTTCTCGATCGAGGGCGGCGTCAGACTCCCGCCGCTCTTGTTCGAGTAGGAGACCTTGGCCGTCGTGGCGATCTCGGCATCCAGCCCCACCTTGAACTGGCTCGAGGCCGCCCCCGTGATCTGCGCGACGACCTCCACCTCGGGGAAGAGCACGAGCGGCCCAAGCACTACTTGGGGCAGCTTCGACTTCGCGATCGTGATCTCCCGCTCGTAGCCGAGAAAGGCCACGCCCTCGAGGCCGAGGTGCCCCTTGGCCCCGAGCGTGACGCTCATCCCCACCTTGGCTTCCGGCAGGAGGTTCATCAGCGAGCAGTCGAGGCTGAGCTTGAGCTTGGCCACCTTCTTCACGCATTCCTGAACCGCCTCGGGGAGGCCGAAGACGTTCCCCCAGTCCACGTCCAGGGTGAAGGTGTAGTCGAGCCCGCCCGAAAGCTGGCCCGTGACCATCACCTGGTCGAGCGGCGTCTTCGGATCCTCGTCGCCATTGAAGACGAATTCCTTGAAGGGGAGCGCGGGCCAGAAGTGCCCCTTGATCGTCTCGGAGAGCGCGGCGCGGCGGCGGCCGATGCCGTCGGCAGGGCCAGCCGGATCGGCCGTGAAGGTGACGGGCGCCTCCGGACCGCCCACCTGGCGCGCGAAGCTCACGTGGAGCTTGCGAAAGGCGAGCTGAATAGGTGCCTCGGTGGTGCGAAGCACCATGCCCTCGGCGTCCTGCTCGACCGAGAGGACGTAGCGGAGCAGGCCCGCCGGGCTCTGCTCCGAGACCCCGCCCACGAGCACCCGTCCATCTGCTACCCCCGCGAGGGCCGCCGGGGTCCCGCGAAAGCGCAGCGTCCCGTCGGCCTCGCTCGCCCGAAGGCTCGCGAGCGCGTCCTCACCGAGGAGCACCGTGGTGGGAAACAGCTCGGCGTCGATGACGTCCGAGGGAGGGGTCTCGCCGCACGCGGCGAGGCAGAGCGCCCCCAACGCGAGCGCCCGGACGGCCGCAAGGGCCAGCCGGGCGCCGGTGGAAACGCTACGTGGAGCGGGAGACGGGACTTGAACCCGCGACGTCAACCTTGGCAAGGTTGCACTCTACCACTGAGTTACTCCCGCAGAGTACAGCGGCTCAGCGAAGATGTCGTATAGCAGGGGGGGTGCGGCTGTCAAGTGTCGCGTGGGCGGGACCGGGCCGGCCCGCGGGGGCGCTCCTGACCGTGGCCACGTGGGACGCGGGTGCGCTAGACTAGCCCGCCCATGTCTTCCACACGAGCCCCCGGGTACTGCCTCACGGAAGTGTCTGGCGCGCATGGCGCCGCCGACGCTCGAACGGTGGAGCTCTCGCCCCAGGAGCTGGTCGTGGGCCGAGCCGAGGACGCCGACCTCGTCTTCGGCGTGCCCACCGTCTCGCGGCACCACGCGGCCCTTTGGCTGCAAGACGGCATTCCCCACGTGAAGGACCTGGGCTCGGGGCACGGGACCTTCGTCAATTCGGTACGCATCGACCAACCGACGGCCCTCAGGCAGGGCGACCTCGTCTCGCTCGGACACGACGTCGTGCTCGTCGTTTCGGCTCGCAGCGGCGTGCTCCAGCCGTCCAGCGCCTACGCGCCGCCCCCCCCGCCCCTCGAGGCCGCGGCAAGCTCGCTCGTGGAGCTGGCCCTGACCGACACCGCCGCCACGCGCCAGAACCGGCCGTACCTCGAGGCGCTCGTGGACCTGGGCCTGGCGCTCGAGGACGCGCCGGATGAGACGGCGGTGCTCGAGACGGTGCTCGGCACGCTCCAGCGCGTCCTCAACGCCGAGCGGCTCGTCGCGCTGCTCGCCGACGACGCCTCTCAGCTGCACCTCGTGGCCGAGCTACCGCCCCCCTCGCACGCGGACGGCCGCCCGACCGCCCCGCTGGCCACCCTGCTCGAGCAGGCGGCGCAGCTCCGCCAGCCCGTGCTGGCCTACGACACCAGCTTCGACGAGCGCTTTCGCGACCGATCCGGCGCCGAGCTCCCCAGCGCGCGTTCAGCGCTGTGCGTGGGCCTGCATGGACCCGCGAGCTGCCTGGGTGCGCTCTACGCCGAGAACCATGGAACGCCCGGCGCCTTCACGCTCGACGACGGGAGGTTCTGCCAGGCGGCGGCCCAGCTCGTAACGATCGAGCTCCTGCGGCGCCGCCCCATGCAGGAGCCGGCGGAGGCCGAGCGAGCTCCCGCGCCCGATGGGGACGGACGTGGCTTGTCGGAGACCGACGTCGCGGCGATGGCCGCCGACCTCCGCAGTCACCTGAACCGGCTCGAGCTGATCGCGAACGACCTCGAACACGAGCACGGCGATCAGCCCATCGCGCGACTGCTGATCGCGGAGGCCGACCGCCTCAGAGCCGACCTGGAACGCTACGACTGCTGGGGAACCCGCGAGGCCACGCGCATCGGCATGCGCTCGGAGCTTCCCCGTGCAGCCCACGGCGCCGCACCGGTCCTCGCGCCACGCAAGGCGCGCGACTACTGATAGCGCAGCCCTTCGACGGGGTTTAGCCGCGCGGCCCGCACGGCGGGGTAGAGCGTGGCGAGCAAGCACACTCCGAGCGCGAAGGCGGCCGTGACCACGAACTCCATCGGGTTCATGCGGACGGGCAGCTCGTTGATGAGATAGACCTTGGGGTCCAGCGGGAAACCGTAGCGACGGAGCGCGAGGCCCCCGAGGTAGCCCCAGGCGAGGCCCAGGCTGGTCCCGGCCACCCACACCACGAGCCCAGCAGCGACGAAGATGCGTGCGATCCCGGCCGACGACAGCCCCATGGATTTCAGGATGGCGATCTCGCGCGTCTTGCGAATGACCAGCATGGCGAGCGCCGCCAGCACGTTGAACGCGGCGACGACCACGATGAAGCCGATCACGATCTCCAGGAAGAGCTTCTGGATGCCGAGCGCGGTGAAGAGGTTCTGGTTCAGCTCGCTCCAGTCCACTGTGCGATAGGGGCTGCCGCCCAGGGCGCGGGCGAGCTGGCGCGCCAGCGGCCGCGCGCGCTGCACGTCGTGGATCTTGAGCTCCACCCCCGTGACGACGTCCCCCTGGTCGAAGAAGGACTGCACCTCGCGCATGTGCAGGTACACGAGGCGCCGGTCGTACTCGTCGAACCCCGAATAGAAGATCGCCGCCACGCGAAAATCGCGCGAGCGGGGCAACTCGGTGTCTGCCGACCAGCTCGACGTGTCCAGCCCCGAGAGCGGCGAGATGAGGCGCAGCACGTCGCCGACCTTGGCGTCGAGCTTCGCCGCCAGCTCGCGACCGATCACGATGCCCGGGAGCTGGGGCAAGGTCCGCCCTCGGTCGTCCGTCGAGGGGGTGAGGAGCGCCGAGAGGTCGCCACCCGCGACGCGTTTCGGCTGGTCGATGTGTCGCGGGAGGTCGAGCACGCGACCGACGAGCTGAGGGTCCACACCCTTGACCAGCACCCCCGAGAGGCGGTTCCCGCGGGCGACCATCATCTCGTTGAAGAGGAAGGGAGCGGCGGCCGCCACACCGGGCGTCCCCTCGGCCGTTCGGATCACGCGGCGATACTCGGAGAAGTCGATGCCGTACTTGAGAATCAGGATGTGCGCGTTGACCCCGAGCACCTTCTGCCGGAACTCATCCTGGAAGCCGCTCGTCACGGAGAGCACCCAGAGGAGCTTGGCCACGCCGATCGCGATGCCAAGCACGGAGATGGCGGTGAAGGTGTTGAAGAGCGCCAGCAGCAGCCGCGCCGCGATCGCGATCCCCGTCACGAGGAGCGCGATGGCCCAGAAGGCCCGCGGTGAGGTGAAGAGCAGTCCCGAGGGGCCCAGCAGCCCGAAGAAGGCCAGGGCGAAGAAGAGCACGAGGAAGAAGTCGAGCCACCCCACGCGCCCCCCTCGCCCGCGATAGAGGTAGCGCCAACCGAGGAAGAGCTCGTAGGGGAGTCGCACGGGCCTCTCTCATCCCATAAAGGAGGGCGGCCGTCTAGGCGCGGAGAGGGTGGGTGTGGGGAGTCGTTCTATCCGGCGGTGCCCGCGATCGCCGCGTCGACGGTCACCGCGGCGTCGGGCACACGCGCATCCGGGAGCGCCTGGTCCGGGGGACGGCTGTCGGGGACCGGCGCGTCGGGCGGGCGTTGGTCCGGAATCCGTGCGTCGGGAACGCGCTGATCCGGTATCCGTGCGTCCGGTATCCGTGCGTCCGGTATCCGGGCGTCCGGTATCCGTGCGTCCGGTATCCGTGCGTCCGGTATCCGCGCGTCCGGCATTCGTGCATCCGGCCGCCGCGCGTCCGCTATCTGTGCATCCGGTATCCGCCCGTCGCGCCTCGGTCCGTCGGCCACGGGACCGTCGCCCCGAGGTCCGTCACCGATCGCCCCGTCGGGCAGCGCTCCATCGCCCGAGCCGAGTTCCTTCGGGCCCTGGTCCACCGGAGCATCCCCCACGCGCCCGTCGGTCGCGGCGTCCCGAGCGCCGGCGTCTCCACCGCCCTTGTTCAGAGATTCGGTGTCGAGGAGGGCCGAGCACCCCGAACTCAGGGCCACGAAGAGTAGTACCCCTCTAAACGGGACCATCTCTAGTACCGAATCTCGGCCCCGAGCCCATACGTCCCACCACCCACCATCGGCGCCAGGCGGAAGCGCTGACTGACCTCCTCCTCCTCCTTCTCCGGCTTGTCGTTCTTGTCTTCCTTCTCCTCCGCGTCGTCCTTCGCCGGGGAGTCGTCGGCCGCGGACTTCTTGCGGCCCTCGAGGAAGAAGAGCACGGTCGCCGTTACCGCGGCCCCTGCCGCGAGGCCCCACATCACATCGGCGGCGATGGCGCGGCTGCGCACACCGGCCACCTCCGTGTCCTGGCACGAGGGGGAGCAGCGTCCCTTGAGATCGTCGTACTTGGACTTGGCGCTGATGCCGAGGATCGTGCCGCCCACCGCGAGAGCGCCCGCCAGGCCGGCCGTGATCCAGGTCCAGAACCGCTTGCGCCCCGCCGAGGGAGCCTTGTCCTTCTCGCCGCCCCCCTTCGCCTTGCCCTGGCCGGCCGCCGCCTTGGCCTCACCCGCGGGCTTCTCGCCCGGCAGCTCGAGAGGCTTCGACCGCCCTTCTTTGATCATGCGCTCGAAGCGCTGAATCATCTCGTCCACCGAAGCCCTGTCCGCGTCGGGGAGCGCCTCGCGGTAGACCCGAATGGCCTTCAGCGCGGCCTCGTAGTCGCCAGCCTTCTCGTAGGCCAGCGCTACCTGCCCCATCACTAGACCGTCCTTCGTCACCTCGTAGGCCTTGCGAAACTCGACGATGGCCTCGGCGAAGCGATCCAGCTGCAACATCGCCTGACCGGCCTTGAACGCCCGCTTGGCCTCGGCCAGGTCGGCCTGCTTCTCCTCGGCGTGGCCGACCGACGGCCCCCCGAGGAGCAGGAGCACCGCACACCACGTTCCTGCGGCGATTCGGCTGCGCATTCGGCTCCTCCCTTGCGAAGGGCCCCATCTTACCACGTCGTCGAGAAAGCCCCAAAGTGCGGCGGCGCGAGAGGGAGCCCGCTCACCGCGGAGCGCTAGCGCCCGGTGAACACCGGAGCTCGCTTCTGCAGGAACGCGGAGAGGCCCTCGCGTGCGTCCTCGGTCGAGAGCACGGCGCCGAGCTGGCCCTCGAGATAGCGGAGCGCCTCCTCGAAGGGCTTCTCGTCCGCGGCGCGCAGCGCGTGGAGGCCGAGCCGCATCACGGCGGGGCTCTTGGCCGCGAGCGCCTGCGCCAGCGCCATCGTATGGGCCTCGAGCCCGTCATCGGCCACCGCCTCGTTGATGAGTCCGATGCGCACCGCCTCGCCGGCGCTGATCTTCTCGCCGGTCAGGAGAAGCCGCAGCGCGGCCTTGCGCCCCACGGTACGAAGCAGGTTGGCCATGACCATCATGGGCCACAGCCCGACGTTGATCTCCGGGGTGCCGAAGCACGCGCTCTCGGCCGCGAGGGCGAGGTCACAACCCACGACGAGCCCCAGGCCTCCCGCGAGCGCGTGGCCGTTGACCATCGCGATCGTCGGCTTCCCGAGCTCTGCGAGCACCAGGTTCAGGTCCACGTACGAGCGCGGAGGCACCGCGGCGGCCGTCCCCCCTCCCGCGCTCATCTGCCCCAGGTCTCCGCCGGCGGAAAACAGCTTTCCGGCCCCCGTCAGCACCACCACCCGCACCTCGTCGTCGCCCTTGGCCCGCTCGAGCGCGTGACAGAGCTCGCTCACGGTCGCGAGGCTGAGCGCGTTTCGCTTCTCCGGTCGATTCAGGGTGAGCCGCGCCACGCGCTGCTCCACGGCGTAGAGGATCTCGGTGTAGTCCATCGCGCTCCTCGAAACGTGCGGGGGATGAGGCTGTTGATCCGCTGGCCTCCTTGTTGTTATTCTCCGCGCTCGAAAGATCAAGGAGATTGCGCGCATGCGGATCGTCCGATTGCTTGGTCCCCTGCTCGCGGGTCTGATCGCGAGTCCGCACGCGCACGCGGGCGACTGGGACCTCAACCTCGGGCGTCTGTGCATCATCGAGGCCGGTAACAACGCCATCCTCGACTGCGGCGGCGGCTACAACCCCGCGTTCGGGGTGAAGCAGGTCATCCCCGACAACGCGGCCTTCCGGGCGCTCATGTCGGAGCTCGGCGCCATCTTCGCACCCAACATCCTCTCCACCGCGGAGACGCGCGGGTGGAACGGCTTCAACGCGGCGCTCGAAATGGGCTTCACCAGCATCAACCCGCGCAAGAACGCGAACGGCGGACGCAACGCGAACGACAAGTACGCGCCACCCGAGCACCGCTACTGGCGAGCGGCCGAGTCGGTCTCCTCCACCGCCTTTTCCGAGGGAAACATCCGCACGGGAGCCGCCGCGGCCCGCATCGACCAGGAGCTACCCGCCTCCTTCGCGCCGACGATCTCGGCGATGCTCCGCAAGAGCTTCTGGCTGCCGGTCCCCTCGGTGGAGCTCGGCCTCGGGATGCGCCACCTCATCGGGAGCCACATGGTGGCCGGCGTCGTGTCGGCCAAGGTCTCGCTGCACGAGGGCTTCCACGGCTGGCCGCTCCCCGGGCTGGCCGTGCGCGGCACCGCGAGCCGGCTCATGGGCACCCCGGGCTTCAACCTGACCACCGGCGCGCTGGACTTCTCGATCTCCAAGCACTTCGGGATCGCCTCGACCTTCAATCTCACGCCGTACCTCGGCTACCAGCTCCTGTGGGTGCTGGCGGCCTCGGAGGTCATCGACGCCACGCCGGGAGTGGACGCCGTGGCGCAGAGCCTCGCCTCGGCCCGGACCCCGCTCGAGCTGGCGCAATGCCGCGCGGCCGACTGCAACGCGCACTTCACCTTCGACCAGCAGGACAACATCCTCCGGCACCGCTTCTTCTTCGGGCTGCGCGCGAACCTCTATCTCTTCTCGCTGCTCGCCGAGTACAGCTACTTCGCCGCCGGACGCGCCACGGACCGGCTCGTCACGGCAGTGACGCAGATCCCCGTCGACCTAGCGGACGAATCCGGCGCGCAGCACGCGGTCAGCTTCGCGCTGGCGGTCGACTACTAGGAAGCGAGTACTAGGAAGCGAGCGAGGCGGGCGCGGCGGGCCTTGGTGCTGCCCTCGCGCGGCGGGCTTCCAGCTACGAGGAGGACGACCCGCCCGATTCACCGTCGCCGCGGAGCCTGCGCTCCAGGTCGGCGATGCGCTCCTGCAGGACGGTGATCTCCTTCTGGAGCGGTGCGAGCGGCGACACGCTGTCGATGGCGCTGTGGATGTTCTGGTCGATGCGCGTCTGCCACTCGTCGAGGGTCGTCTGCACGCCGTCCACGAACTCCTTCAGGAAGCGCCCGGCCTCGAGACGTTCGGCGCTCTTGGCGGAGGTCGGCGCCGGCTCGGCCGCGGCCTCGGGCCCCTGCTCCTTGTCTTCCCGACGGAACACCTGACCCACGCGCTGCGCGGACAGGTTGAGCTGGTTCATCAGCTCGTGCAGGGACTCGCCCCCCGTCTGGATGATCTTGCGCAGCGCCCCGAGCGGAAGGAAGCTCTTCTTGCGCTTCTCCTCCTCGAAGATGATCTGCGCCAGAGTGACGGATGTGAGATCCTCCTTCGTGCTGTTGTCGACGACCTTCACGTCTTCGCCGTTCCGGATCATCTCCGAGATTTGCTCGAGCGTGACGTACCGGCTGTCGCGCGTGTCGTAGAGCTTCCGGTTCGCGTAGCGCTTGATGATTCTCGTAGTCGTGCCGGTCATAGGGCGTTGATATCACACCCCGACGCGCTGCACAATTGCCGCGTCTCCGAGGAAGCACACCGCCCGCGACCCTCTTGGTCCGGTCCTTGATCCCCCTCGCGGCATTGACCCATAATCGAGGCGACCCTTCATGCGCATTCCATGCCCCAAGTGCAAGGCGCTGCTCGAGGTGGCGGAAGAGCTGATGCGCAGCGGGGTCCTCAAGACCACCTGCCCCACCTGCACGTTCGCTTTCGTGTTGCGCCTCGGCGAAGCGGCGCCCCCCAAGGCCATCGCAACCGAGCCCGCGCTCCAACGCGGCCCGGGTCTCAAGAGCTCGGGGTCGCGCGTCTCGGCGGCGGGAGAGATCGGCGGGGGGGCCTCTCCCGTCGTGCCGCGCCAGACCTTGACCACCGTGGTCGTGGACCCGGAGCTCGGCGACGTCGGCCCCCCGATCCAGCGCGTCACGACCGTCCCGGTAGAGGGGGCGCTGCGGCCCGTGACGACCCTCCCCGAGGATCAGCCGCTCCTCTCGGCTGCCACGATGCCGGAGGTCGAAACCCTCGTCGCCTCCCCGAGCACCTCCGCCGCAGAAGCTAGCCCGAGCGCCTCGAGACCTCTGCCGGTCACGCTCCCCGACCTGCCGGCCCTGACGGAGGACCCGCCGGAGCTCCCGGAAGCGGTTCGCGGCGGCGCACCCTCGGCGGCTCCCAGCGCGCCCGTGGCTCCGACGCCCTCGCCCACGGTCGTGCCCGCGGCTCCGACTCCCGCGCTGCCGGCCGCCGTCCCGCTCCCCGCGTGGACCCTACCGCCGCCGCAGGTCTCCGTCGCGGCCGAGGGGAGCGGCGTGGGGCGCGCGTTCGGGCTGCTCGTCCTGCTGCTCGGGGGGAGCGGCGTCCTCTTCTCGCTCTTCGTGCTCTACCGCAACGACTGGTCCCTCGACCTCGGCAATCTGCGCGGCATGCTGCACCGCGCTCTCGGCGACAAGCCCCGGGCCGCGCCGGAGCTCGAGGGCCTCACCCTCTCCCCACCCATCGCGCGCGAGGTGCGACTCGCCGGGGGCCAGCGCGCCCTGATCCTCGAGGGTGCGATCAAGAACGACGGCGCCGTTCCGCGCCGCTACATCTACGTGCGAGGCCTCCTCAGGCGCAGCGGTCTCACGGTGATCCGCCGCGAGATCCCCGCGGGGAACGTCTTCGCCGCCGAGCAGCTCGGCAAGCTCTCCCCCGACGGTCTCGAGGCGCGGCTGAATCCGGCGGGCTCCGACGGACGCAACGCGCGCCTGACGATCGGCCAGTCGGTCGCCTACATGGTCGTGCTCGCGCCGCTCCCCGAGGACTACGCGCCGGAGCGCTACGACGTCGCTGCCGAGATCGCTCGGGCCGAGCTGTGTGACCCTCCGTGAGCCCCGCCACGCGCGGCTTCGTCCTCGCGCAGAAGCTGGCCGCCCTCCCCGAGCCGGCCATGCGCGAGGCCGTCCTCGTCGAGCAGGTCCGTCGCCTGTCCGCCACCGAGGCCGCGCTGATGCTCGACGAGATCCACCGTCGCGGACGCGATGGCGGCCCCCCCTTCAACATCGCGTTGCGCTCGCTCACCAGCGCGCTCGGGCGGGGCCTCATGGACTACTCGCTCGTCGAGTCGCTCTACGTCGCGGCCAAGGAGGCCGAGCTCCACGCCCTGCCGCAGCTCTTCTGGACGGGCGTGGTCCAGACGGAGCACCAGCCACCGCGCGAGCCGGCGCGCGAGCTGACGCTCGGACACCGCAAGAGCCTCGCGCGAAGCTCCGACCCGGACGTCCTCGACCGGCTCCTGCGTCACCCGGAGGCCGACGTGGTGCGGCAGCTCCTCGCGAATCCTCGGCTCACCGAGCGCGACGTGGTGGCGCTGGCCGCCCGCCGGCCCACGTTGCCGGAGGTCCAGCGCGAGATCTTCGCGTGCCACAAGTGGGCGGCTCGCTACGCCGTGAAGCGTGCTCTCGCGCTGAACCCGCACACCACGTCGGAGGTCGGCATCCGGCTCCTCCCGTTTTTGCGCGCGCCGGATCTACGCTTCGTGGTCGGCAGCCCCACGCTCTCCGAGGCGCTGAGGGAGGCCGCGCGGCGCCTCCTTGCGGTTTCCTCACCCTCGCGTTGAACGCGCCGGACCGCTCGTGCTATGTGGTCAGCGCGGGGTCCTGTGAACGTGCCCCCGTTTCTTCTGACGTGTGCGCGAGGCGATCGTGCCGGGCATCACCGAGCTCATCCTGCTCCTCATCATCCTGTTCATCGTCTTCGGCGCGCGCGGCTTGCCCGCGCTCGGCGAGGCGATCGGACGGAGGAGAGCGCGTCGGCACGAGCCGCAACCGACCAGCGACGAAGCGCGCCCGCCCGCCGTCGGGCCGGGGAAGGCCGCGCACCCCACGGCCGAGCAGAAGTAAGACCTGCGGGCCGCGTGCAGGAAGTTGAGTCCTCCGGAGGGCTCTGTTAGACTCCGTGTATTCAAATGTCGCACACCCTCCGGCGAGAGCTATCGTTCGCCCTCGCGGCTGCGCTGTGCGGGCTCCCCTCGGGGCTCGCGCAAGCGCGGCCTGAACCCGTCGCGCCCGCCGCGCCGGTACCCGTTGCGCCCGCGCCCGTCGCTGAGCCCGAGGCGCGCGCGGCGGAGCCCGCCCCTGCGGAACCGAAGGCGCCGCTCGAGGACCTGCGTCGCTTCGAGGAAGGCGCCTTCCCCAAGGGCGGACCCCTACGCCCGGGCGACGCGAAGGCCACCGAACCCGAGGCCGCCGCGCCCCGGCGCGCGCCGCGCCCGTCGCTCGAGAATCTCCCGCCCGAGCTGCGCACCCCGGGACATCGCGCCTCCGCCGCGCCCGAGCCGAGCAAGGCTCCCGCGAGCTGGATGACCCGCCTCGTTCTGCCCGACCTTCCCATCACCTGGGACCCGAAGCTCATCCGATACCTCGAGTTCTACCGGACGGACCCGCGGGGGCGCGCCATCATGCGCCTCTGGCTCAAACGTCAGGGCCGGTACCTCCAGGTCATCTCCAAGACGCTGCAGAAGTACGGCCTCCCGCAGGCGCTCGCCTACGTGGCGATGATCGAGAGCGGCTACGACCCGACGGTGACCTCGTACGCCGGGGCGGCGGGGATCTGGCAGTTCATGACGCACGCCGGGGAGGCCTTCGGCCTGCGGAGCGACCACTGGATCGACGAGCGACGAAACCCCGAGCGCGCCACCGAGGCGGCCGCGCAGTTCCTCAAGGAGCTGCACGTGCGCTTCGGCACCTGGGAGCTGGCCCTGGCCGCGTATAACGCGGGGCACGGCGCGGTGACGCAGGCCATTCAGAAGTACAATACGAACGACTATTGGCAGCTCTCGAGCTACGAGGCGGGGCTCCCCTGGTCCACGGCCCTCTACGTGCCGAAGATCCTCGCCGCCGCGATCGTGGGGCAGAACCGAGCGGCCTTCGGCTTCGCCGAGGTGACCCCCGACCCGGAGCTCTCGTACCAGCTCGTCTCCGTCGGCAGCACGCTGACCCTGGCGCAGCTCGCGCAGGCGGCCGGCGTGCCGAAGGCGCAGGTCGAGCAGCTGAACCCCGAGCTCCGGCGCGGCCGCACGCCCCCCTCCGGCAAAGTGTGGGTCCGCATCCCCGCCG
The DNA here is from genome assembly GCA_020848905.1 of Deltaproteobacteria bacterium. Classification (NCBI taxonomy): domain Bacteria; kingdom Pseudomonadati; phylum Myxococcota; class Myxococcia; species Deltaproteobacteria bacterium. The sequence continues at coordinate 416,517 of JADLHG010000045.1, read as the reverse complement.
GCACGGCCGTGAGCTTCTACGCGAAGCTGCCCGGCATGAAGGGGACCTTGCCCCGCTACATGCCCTACCGGGTCAAGCTCGGAGACACGGACCGAGAGGTGGCAGAGCGGTACGGGCTCTCTGCGGTGGCGCTCCGACGCCTGAACGGGCTCAAGTCCGCCGCCGAGCTGCGCCCCGGGCTCACGATTCTGGTCCCCGCATCTGCCGCGCGGACGGCCAAGGACAAGGAAGAGGAGGCGGGCGGCGAAGCGATCGTCGTGGCCCTTCCTCCGGGGCGGCCGACGACGGTCGCGGGCCGCGAGCGTGTCTTCTACCGCGTGGCGCCCGGCGATACGCTGAGCGAGATCGCCGCGCGACTCGGCGTAGAGGTGAGCGAGCTCTCGGCCTGGAACGCGATCGAGCCCCAGGCGAAGCTGATGCCCGCCATGGTGCTGCAGGCCTTCATCCTCTCGAGCCTCGACCGGACCGGCGTGCGCCTGCTCGAATCGCGACGGGTCCGCGTCATGGTGGCCGGCAGCGACGAGTTCCTGAACCAGCACGAAGAGAAAAAGGGACGTCGCCGCGTGCTCTACCGGGTCCGACGCGGCGACACGCTCGTGGCGTTGAGCCGGCGCTTCGGCCTGAGCGTGGGGAGCCTCGGCCGCATCAACCGGCTCACCCGCTCCGCGGCGTTGCAACCGGGACAGACACTGGTCCTCTACCTGGAAGCCAGCCGCGCGAAGAAGCTCGGCCTCAAGCCCTCGGCAGCCCCCGACGACGAAAGCGAGCAGGAGAGCGGTGACGAGGCGTCCGCGCGCCCGCCGGAGGAGACCCCGGCGAAGGAGCCCGCCGACGCGAAGGCAGAGGAAAAGACCGACGCGAAAGCCGACGCGACGGCAGAGGACACGACCGTGGAGAAGACCCCCCCGGCCAAGGACCGCGCGGCGAGCCGTCGACCCTCTTCCCCTGCCCCCCGCCCCCGTGCGAAGGTCCGGACGCCGAAAGCAGACAACCCCTCGGCGGACTGACCCCAGCGGACCGATGATCTCTCGACGACTGCTCGCGATACTGCTCGCGTCGATTCCCCTCAGCGCGGCAGCCCAGGACCAGCTGACGCTCGACCAGGCCTACGAACAGGCGGTGAAGCAGAGCCCCACGCTCGAGCTGCTCAAGCAGCGCGTGGCCCAGGCGGAGGCGGCGCGGCTGAAGGCCTGGGCCGCGCTGAAGCCCACCGCCGCCTTCCAGGGAACCTTCACGCACTACGACCAGGAGGTTCGCCTCGACTTCGGCGCCTTTCTCCCGCCCGGGGTGAAGGCGGGCGACCCGATCGTGATCCAGAAGGAGAATCAGTTCGGCTTCAACGTCGTGGCCAGCCTGCCGCTCTTCCGCGGACCCGTCTATCCGCGGCTCGGCATGACGGGCCGGGCCATCGAGCAAGCCCGTCTGCAGCAGGTGCGCTCCCGACAGGAGTTCCTGATCGAGGTGGCGCGCGCCTACTACAACGTCCTCGGCCAGCAGGAAACGGTGAAGGCGCTCGAGAACAAGGTCCAGCTCGACGCGAAGAACGTGGCCGCGGCGCGCGCGCGCTACGAGGTCGGCAAGACGCCGCGCGCCGACCTCCTTAGGGCCGAGCTGGTCTCGACGCAGGACGAGCAGGCCCTGCTGCAGCAGCGCCACACGCTGAAGGCGGGGCAGCGGCAGCTCGGGATCCTCCTCGGGCTCGGCGGAAGCGTGAAGGCCACGCGCCCACCGGAGCCCGCCACGCCGGCAGGCGGCCCCGGGCTCGGGGACGCGCTCGTCCGTCGGTCGGACTACCGCGCCACCGGCGCGGGCCTCGAGCTCGCGCGCAAGGCGAAGGAGGCCGTGTGGTGGGGCTTTCTCCCCTCGCTCGACTTCGCGTGGCTCTACCGCTGGACCGAGGCCGCGGGCTTTGCGAACCAGCGCGGGCAATGGAACCTCATGCTGACCTTGAACCTGCCGATCTACGACGGCGGACTGCGCTACGCCGAGCTGCGCGAGGCCGAGGCCAAGATCCGCGAGGCGCAGGCGCTCCGCGACCAGCTCGGGCGACAGATCGAATCCGAGGTCGTGCGCCTGCAGGCCGAGGTCACCGCCGCCGGCGCCGCGATCGCGAGCGCCGAGAAGGCACTGAAGCTGGCGCGGACCACGGCCGAGGACATGTCCGCGAGCTACGAGGCCGGCGTGGCGACCCAGCTCGACGTCCTCGACGCCAACCAGCGCCAGCTCGACGCCGAGCTGAATCTCACGCGCACCCTGTACCAGCGCGACGTGGCCCGCCTCTCCCTGACGCACGCTCTCGGCCGCTTCGATCCGGTGCGGGAGCGCCCGTGACGTGCCCGCCGGACCGCCCATCGAGTTCGTCGTCGAACCGGAGGCCCAAGGCGAACGCCTCGATCAATTCGTTCGCCGACGCATCCCCGGCCTGTCGCGCGGCTCGCTGACGCGCCTGCTCGACAAGGGACAGATCCTGGTGGACGGCCGCGAGCGCCCGAAGGGGCTACGCCTCGCCGTGGGCCAGCGCGTGCTCGTGGCTGCCGCCGCCACCGACGAAAGGCCGCCCGCGCAACCGGAGCTCCCGCTCCAGGTGCTCGCCGAGCACGCCGACCTCGTGGTCGTGAATAAGCCCGCCGGCGTGCCGTGCCACCCCCTCGTGCCGGGGGAGACCGACACCGTGGCGAACGCCCTCGTGGCGCGCTACCCCGAATGCGCCGACGCCAGCCCGCACCCCCGGGAGGCGGGCCTGGTGCACCGCCTGGACACGAGCACGAGCGGAGTGCTCGTGGCCGCTCGCAATCGGCTGAGCTACGGCACGCTGCGCGCCCTCTTCGGCAACGAGGGGGTGCACAAGACCTATCTGGCTCTCGTGCACGGAACGATCACCCGCCCGGGAGAGATCAGCCTGGCGCTGGAAGGTGTCCCCGGAGATCGCACCCGCGTCCAGGTGGTCCCGCAGGAGCGCGGCGGCACCGGTCAAGCCGCGACCACGCGCTACGCCCCGGTCTGCGCGCTCGGGGCGTTCACGCTCCTACGGATAGGCTGCCGCACGGGACGCCGCCACCAGGTGCGCGTACACCTGGCCCACGTGGGGCACCCGCTCGTCGGCGACCTTCTCTATGGAGGGTCCCCGTTTCCGGGGGTGGAGGGGGCCTTCTTGCACGGCCTGGAGGTAACCCTGCTCGGCCAACGCTTCAGCGCCCCCTTGCCTGCCGAGCGGAGGCGGCTACTCGAGACGCTCGGCTGGGACGGCCGCCTCGGGCCGAGCCCCGGCGAAGCAGCTCCCGCGACGGGCGCCGAGAGAGATCGGAAGATCGAGGACAGCTCCTCGTAAGTCGAAGCAGCAAAGGACCAGGAACTAGACCATGCGACGTATTTCTTTGGTGACAGCGCTTACGGTGACCGTCTACGGGTGTGCCACCTCGAAACCCCCCGCCGTGGGCGACGGCTCCGTCGGAGCGCAGAGCTGCAAGGAGGGCGAGCAGCCCCGCTGCGACCAGAACGGCAAGCAGCTCCTCTGCAAGACGAGCGACGCGGGGTTTCAGTGGCGGGCCGAGGCGTGCGCGGGAAACAAGACCTGCGACCCCGCCACCGGAGCGTGCCCCGACCTCTGCGGAGACTGCAACACCCCCCCGAGCGGCTGCTACCTCTCCGCCGGCACCTGCTGGAACGGCGAGTGCAAATACGAACCGGACGAGGGGAAGAGCTGCGATGACGGCGACGCCTGCACCGAGGGAGACAGCTGCGCGGGCGGGCAGTGCAAGGCGGGCAAGCCGAAGAGCTGCGACCAGGTCCCCGAGGACACCTGCGAGGACACCGGAACGTTGCGCGCGTACGCGCAGGCCGGCAGCTGCAAGACCGGGCAGTGCGACTACCCCTACGTGAAGGTCCCCTGCCCCCTCGGCTGCGAGAAGGGCAAGTGCAAGGGCGATCCCTGCCTCGGCAAGACCTGCGAGTCGCCGCCGTCGGGCTGCCATCGCGCGGAGGGAATTTGCACGAACGGCACCTGCACGTATCTGCCGGAGGACGGCAAGGGCTGCGACGACAACGACCCCTGCTCGGAGAACGACAAGTGCGCCGGCGGCAAGTGCGCCGGGACGGCGAAGGTGTGCACCACCCCGCCTCCGAATACGTGCAAGGACGCGAACACCGTGGTGAGCCACGCGAAGCAAGGGGCGTGCACCGGCGGCACCTGCGACTACACCTCGACGGAGGAGGCCTGCACCCACGGCTGCGACGCGGCGACAGGGGCCTGCAAGGGAGACCCGTGCGCCGGCATCACCTGCGACACGCCGCTCAACGCCTGCTACAAGGCGCAGGGGACCTGCAAGGGCGGAAAATGCGAGTACGAGGCAGACAACGGCAAGGGGTGCAACGACGGCAACCCGTGCACCGAGACCGACACCTGCACCGACGGGGTGTGCGGCGGCTCGGCGGTGATCTGCAACACGCCACCCGCCAATAGCTGCAAGGACGCCAACACCCTCACGGTGAACACCGCGCCGGGCTTCTGCTCCGCGGGCTCCTGCAACTACGGCAAGGCCGAGGTGGGTTGCCCCTTCGGGTGCGACACGGTCAAGGGGATCTGCAAGGGCGACCCGTGCGCCACCGTGACCTGCGACTCGCCGCCCAACAAGGACTGCTACAGCGTGCCGGGGATCTGCTCGGGCGGGAAGTGCACCTACTTGCCCCGGGCGGGGGCGAGCTGCAACGACGGAAACCCCTGCACGAAGCTCGACAAGTGCGATGGGATGGGCGGGTGCGCCGGGACGAGCTACAGCTGCAGCGACGGCCTGCTCTGCACGAGCGACACCTGCGACGGGCTCGGCGGGTGCACCTTCCCGCTGCAGGCCGGCTCCTGCCTCTTCCGCATCAAGTACGCGAACAAGTGCTATCAGTCGGGAGAGGCCAACGCCGACTCGGCCTGCGAGCACTGCGACCCGACCGTGAGCGGGACGGCCTTCGCCGTCTCGGGGGGCACGCCGATGGTGGTCTGGGGCTTCGACGACGCGCAGGCCTCCGGGTTCACCTTCGCCCCGAGTCCGGCCACGAGCCCGGTGAAGTGGCAGAGCGACGTCGCCCGCAAGGTGAGCACGCCGAACGCGCTCTACTTCGGGCGCGTGGACAACCACACCTACAACGACCCGAGCAAGCCGGTCTCCGGCGAGGCGACGAGCCCGTCGGTCTCGCTGCCGACGGCGCAGGGCAAGCTCTGCCTCGAGTTCCGCATGTTCAAGGACACCGAGGAGACCTACTACTCGATCGACCAGCTCACCATCACGGCCGTCCCCTCCGGGACCCTGATCTGGAAGTCGGGCAACGAGCCGCTGAACGCGAACAACAAGACCTCCTTCGGGTCCTTCTCCGCCGCCATCCCGGCGGCGCTCGCCGGTCAGTCCACCCAGTTCCGCTTCCGCTTCGACTCGTCGGACAGCTCCTCGAACACGGGGGAAGGGGTCTACCTCGACGACGTCCGGGTGCTGACCAACTGCACGCCCTGACCGCGCCCCGCGCCTCACCCGCGCCTTCCTTGCCCTCGTCTCGCGGCTGACCGTTGACCCCTGCGGGCGGCCGTGGTCCAATCCCGGCCCGTGCTACTCGAGGCGCAGCAAGCGGAGTGGTCGCGCCATCGTGCGCGGCTCGAGCGCGAGGTCCGGGTCCTGGTCGTCGACGGTGACCCCGCCCTTCGCAAGGTCCTGGACGATCTGCTCTACCGCTGTCGGATCCCCTCGCGCAGCGTGGGTTCGGCCGAGCTCGCGCTCGAGCTGGCGGGGCGCGAACACTACGCCCTGGTGATCGCCGCGGATCAGCTCCCCGGCATGACGGGGCTCGCGCTGACCCGCCAGCTCCGTGTGAACTACCCGCAGCTCGACGTGATCCTCACGGCCCACGCGCCGTCGGTCGATCTGGTCACGCACGCCTTCGACCTGCGGCTGCTCGACCTGCTCCCGGTGCCTCTCGACAGCGCCGAGCGCGTGATGGAGCGGCTCAAGCTGGCCGTCGGGCGGAACGTCGACCGCCGCATGCAGACCTACGTCCTCAACGAGCTCCGCAACACGCTCGAGGAGCTCGACCCGGAGGTTCGCCTCCGCACCACCACCGAGCTCGACCGTCGCCTATCGGCCTTCAAAGATTCCCTCGGGGCCTTCGACCGGGTGCTGGTCGTGGAGGCGAACCGCGACGACCTCCGCATCCTGAGCGAGAACCTGCTCCTCGCCGGCTTCCACGTCGAGACGGTGGACGCCTTCGAGGAGGCGCTGACCCGCGTCGCGGGCCAGGACGTGTGCCTCGTCGTCGCCATGGCCGAGGCCGTCCCCGACGACATGGTCGAGCTGCAGCGCCGCCTCCGCGCGGTGGATCCTCGCGGCGAGCTGGCGGTGGCGTCGCTGCACGCGCAGCCCGAGATCGCCCTGCGCGCGCTGCGCGACGGCCTGGCGTACTACCTGGCCTGGCCACCCGCATCGGCCTCGATGCTGGTGCTCCGCATCCGGGACATCCTGCGGCGCGGACGCCGCGAACGGCTGGTCGAGAACCTCTTCCTCGAGCTCTACCGCGAGACGTACCTGGCGCATCAACCGAACCTCTCGCCCGACCACTTCAGCGACTTCTGCACGCTGATCGGGCTCCAGCGAGCCAAGGCCATGACCGTCGAAGCGCTGCGTTCGCCGCTCGGCGACGACGACCTCGCCGAGTACGTCGCCGACGCCACGACCGGCGACTACCTCGACGACGTGCTCTCCGACGTCGTGGTCCACGTGGCCGAGGAGACGCCTGCCGACGCCTCGGCCACCAGCGCGACCGAGGACGGGTCCGAGCGGCGCGTGCACCTGCGCATTCCGGAGAGCCACTTCGTGCGCTTCAGGCCCAAGGCGTCGCCCGCCGCGACCCTGGCGTACATGGGTGATCTGAGCCAGGGAGGGCTCTTCATCCGCACACCGGAGCTGCTCACGCCCGGGACGCTGATGGAGGTCGACTTTCGCCTGGAGCACGACGGCCAGGGATACGTGGTGCGCTGCCGCGCGCAGGTCGCGTGGGTGGCGCGAAACGATCGCCAGTCCACCCTCGGCCCGGGGCTCGGGATCAAGTTCCTCGCCCCGCCGGACGACGTCCGCGCGCTCCTCAGCACCGTGATCGAGCACCGCACGGGCGAGTTCCAGGCGGTAGAGGGGAGCGAAGCGGGGGGCGAGCCGCCCGACGAGAGTCCGCTTCAGTAGTGCAGCGTCACGGCCAGGTCCGTCTCCCGCGCGAGCCGCCCGGTCAGACGCACCACCTCCCGGCCACGCGCCTCACCGCGCAGGTCGAAGGCCGCCCCCCGCAGGTAGACCGTCACGCGCCGCCCCGCGGGGTCGCGCACGACGCAGCTCGCGCGCTCGCCGGGCGGACAGGCGGGCAGCGGACCCCGGCCGAGGGAGAGCGAGAGCGCCCCGTCGTCGGGCGCGAGCTCCGTCGAGTGGAGCTCGAAGCGCCCCGCGGGGAGCGAGAAGCTCCCGGGCGCGCCGAGGTAGACCTGGAGCAGAAGCTCCCCCTGCACCGCTGCCAGATCCACCACGCCGCGTCCCCCGGAGGCCAGCGTCTGCACCCGGTCCGGAAGCTGCGGCAGGATGGCTCCCGCGCGGACGAAGACGGGCACCTCCTCGAGGGGGGCCAGAACCTCCACCGCCCGCGACCCGCGATGCGGTGTTCCGCGGAAGTAGTCGTACCAGAGGCCGGGCGGCAGCGCGACGCGACGTCTCGTGGCCCCACGCTCCACGACCGGGGCCACGAGCAGCGCGTCCCCAAGGAGATACTGGTCGGCGAGGTTCCACGGCAGCTCGGGGTAGTGCAGCGCGACGGGGCGCATCAGCGGCCATCCGTGGGTAGCCGCGTCCTGGGCGAGCGTCCACAGGTAGGGATAGAGCCGCACGTGCTCTCGCGCGTAGCGACGGAAGTGCGCGATCGTCTCGGCGTCGCGGGCGAAGTTCCACCCCTTGTCCCCGCTCGTGCCGTGATGCGTGCGCATCACCGGCGAGAAGGCGCCGAGCTCGGTCCAGCGGTAGAAGAGCTCGCGGTCGGTGGGCGGGTCGAAGATCGAGGTGTAGCCGCCGATGTCGTGCCCGTAGGTCGTGATCCCCGAGAGCCCGAGGTTGAGGCCGATGGGGATCACCGACGGCAGCCCGTCGTCGCGGGCGAAGGAGGTGTTCTGATCGCCGGCCCAGACCATGGGGGCCAGCCGCTGCGTCCCGGTCCACCCGCTGCGCACGAAGTAGACCGCGTCGCCGTCGGGGCGCGCGCGCGCGAAGACCTCGCGGTTCAGACCGGCCCACTGGCGCGGGTAGTCGTTGTGGGCGAGCTCGCCGCGCGACCCGTCCGCGAGCACCGCCTCCCACGGGAGCCACTCGCCGAAATCGGCCATCCACCCGTCGAGACCGAGCTCGAGCGCGTCGCGCATGCGTGCCTCGACCCAGGTCCGCGTCTCGGCGCGCGTCAGGTCGAGCAGCGCGGTACTCTGCAGGCGCGGAGGCCCGGCGAAGGTCAGCACCTGGCCGTCTCCGCCGCGCACGAGGAGTCCTCGCGAGTGGGCCTCGTCCCACTCGGGGGTCCCCTGCAGGATGAAGGTGTTGAAGTAGCCGAGGAAGCGAAAGCCCGCCTCGTGCAGCTCGCGCGAGAGCCGCGGGAGGTCCGGGTAGAGGCGGCGGTCCACCGACCAGCGATAGGCCAGGTGATAGCCACCGAGGCTCTCCTCGCCGCCCGCCCAGTCCTCGGTCCAGATCGCGGAGACGGGGAGGTCGTGCTCCCGCGCGAGACGCGCCACCTCGCGCACCGCCGCTTCTCCTTTGATGGCGTCGAGCCAGGGGGCGAAGACCCACGGCGCGGGCAGCGGCGGCCGTCCCGTGACCGCGGTCATCCGCTCCAGGCGCTCGAGCGGCGTCTTGCCGGTCACGATGAGCAGCGAGAGCTCCCGCTGCCACGTCTGTACGCGCCAGACGGAGGCGTGCGAGGCGCAGAGGTCGAGCACCGTGCGGGCCGTCCCCTCCACGAGCACCATGTACCCACGCGGGTTGTAGAGCACGGGGACCGGCAGGTAGCTATCGTAGGTGTCCCCGACGGGCGAGTAGCCGCCGTAGTGGTCCTGTCCGTCGAGCTTTCCGCTCCCTTGCTCCTGGGTCCACAGAGGGACCACCCGGCCACGATGGGAGACGGGGGTCTGCGCGCCGAGGCCGAGGAACTCGTCGTCGCGATGGCACGCGAAGGAGAGCGCGGCGCGGTTGGCGCTCCCCTCGGGGGCACGCAGGGTGACACGCACCACCCCGGGACTCACGAGGTGGGCCGAGAGCTCCGCGCTCTCCGCGGACGACATGGCGCTGGCCGACGCGCGACGACCGTCGGTAACGACGTCGAGCAGGCGCTCCGCCACGCGCCAGGGCCCCGCGCTCTCGCGGAAGCCGAAGGCGCCGAGCTTCAGGCGCACGTCGGCGGTGGCGCTGGTCCAGGCCGGTGCGCCGAAGCCCGGCGGGGTGCTCTCGGGGGTCTCGAGGAGCGGCTGCGCCCCGGGCCGTCCGAGGCTGAAGCGTGCACGAGCGCTGTCGAGGACGAGCTCGAGCTCCGCGTCGGCGAGCACCACCCCGGCCGGCGGAGAAAGACGCGTTCCGTCGCAGGCGAGCGGCGCGGCGAGAAGGACGAGAACCCAAGGGCCCAGGCGCACCATGGACCGGACACATAGCACTACGCGCATCACAGGGCTACGAAGCGGAGCGCGCCCGACAGCTCAGCAGTGGATCTCGCCGGCCACGACGAGGTTGGCGTAGGAGAAGATGTCGTCGCGGCCGGGGCGGTGCGTCCCTATCAGCGTGGAGGTGAGCACCGGCTGCTCCCCGGAGAAGAAGAGCCGGAGTCCGGCCGCGGGGGGACAGATCTGAAGCTCGGGCCCCACCGCGCCGAGGAGCTGGGCGCGCACCGCCTCGTGATAGCGATGCCACTGTCCGCTCGTGCGGTCGCGAACTCCCACGCACTCCCGGTCTCGGCAGTGGTACTCCGTGTTCTTCGTCAGGTAGACGACGTGCCGGCGACGTTCGGTCGGTGAGCTCATGGAATGACCCTCCGTGTTGCCTACATTCTCCTACCAGTAGTCAAAAGTAGCCAAAAATCCTTCATGCGCTCCTCGTTTCTGAACGAAACCCGCTCCTTATCCGTGCAGGCCTGAGGCAATCCCAAAGGGGGCTTGACCCGCGCCCAACCCGGCCGGGACACTCGCCGCTCCCCCGCTCGCAACAGAAGTCGCCCCGAGGAGGAGGCCGCGGATGCTCACCCGAACGCAGTGGCGAAGCCTGCTCCGAGCCTGCGAGACCTCCACCCTGCGGGCCCTCTCCGCCGAGCTCGACAGCGTCGACCGTCGTCCGGGCGGGCGCGGTCTCGATGGGGCCGCGGAGCGACTCGCGGCGCGGCTGCACGAGGCCGGCGCCGACGAGGTGGAGCTGCAGAGCTTCGCCACCGGGCCCGAGCAGCGCTACCTCGGCTGGTCTGTGGAGCGGCGCATCTGCACCGAGCAGGCGGAGCTCTGGCTCGTCGAGCCCTCGGGCGAGACGCTGCTCTGCCGGCAGAGCGACGAGCCCGGCTGCTGCCTCGGCGCGCTCCGCTCCACCCCCGACGAGGGCGAGCTCTTCGAGGTCGTGGACGTCGGACCCGGCACGCGCGCGGCCGATTACCGCAGCCATCGCCTGGCCGGGAAGGTGGCGCTCGCGACGGCAGAGGGGGCGGAGGCGGTCCTGCTCGAGGCGCTCGCTCAGCGTCAGGCCGAGGGCCTTCTTCTCGCGACGCGACCCGGAGCGCGCGACGACGGACGCTCGCCCCTGCGCCTCGGGCCGCCGTCCCTCTTCGGCGGCCACCGCCCCTTCGCGTTTCGCCTGCGAGCGGCGGCGCACGAGCGGCTCCTCCGGCGGCTCGCGCGCGGAGAGGTCGTGCAGGTGCGCGTTCGCCTTCGCACGCGCATGGAGACCGGAGAGGCGCCGCTGCTCGCCGGGACCCTGCGCGGAAGCGACCGCTCGAGCGAACAGGTGGCGCTCGTGGCGAGCCTCGCCGACGACGAGAGCGCGCTGGCCGCCGCCGCACTGATCGAGCTCGTTCGCGTCACCTCGGAGCTCGTGACGCGCGGCGTCCTCCCCCCTCCGAGTCGGTCCCTCCGGCTGCTCCTCGTCCCCGGGGCGCTCGGCAGCGCCGCCTGGCTGCAGGCCACGCCCGCCTCGGGGCGCGATCTGCGCTGCGTGCTCCAGCTCTCGGTCGCCACGCACGCGGGCCCCACCGCGCTCGAGGTCGTCGCGCCGCCGCCGCTCCATCCGAGCTTCGTGCCGGACCTGCTCGCCGCCACCTTCCACGCAGCCGCCGCCGCCGAGGCGTCGGAGGATGCGGCCCCGGAGATCAGACGCCGCGGCTACCAGGTCGGCGCTCCCGTGGCCCCCTTCCTCTCCCTCGGGGCCAGCCGACCGGCGCTCTGGCTGCGGGCGCAGCTCGCGCACCCGACCCTGGCGGAAACCTCCGCCGAGGGAGACGGGGCGCGGGGGGCGCGGTGGCTCCTGGCGGGCCTGGCTGGCGCGGCGTACGAGCTCGCGACGCTCACCGAGGTCGACCTGCCGCGGCTCCTTTGCCAGAGCCAGCTCCTCGGCGCGGAACGTCTCGTGACGCGCCTCGCCCGCTGCCGTCGCGACCGGCCCGAGCCCGAGGAGGACACCGAGGCGGCCGTGGCTGCCCGACACGCGCTCTGGCGCACCGAGCACGTGCTCCAGGAAGGGCTCCGCCAGGAACGCGCGGTGCTGCAGAGCTGCGCGACCTTTCTCGGCGGCGCCGGGGCCTTCGGCCTGCGCCTGGCCGAGGCCCAGGGCGAGCTCGACCAGTGCGGCCAGGCCCTGGGTCGCGCCGTCTCGTCGGAACTCGCGGCGACACTCCCGGCCGGAGCGCGCCTCTCGGTCAAGCGCCGGCCCCTCTCTCCGCTCGAGCGACGGGCGAGCGAGCTCACGGTGGTACCCACCTTCGACGGTCTGCCCGCCATCCCCTCGTTGCTCGAGGACGCGCGCCCCGACGATCAGCTCTGGCTCGCCCACCACGTCGACCCCCTGGCGAACCAGCCCACGGGCGAGCTCTTGCTCGCGTGGGTGGGCGACGGCACCACGCTGCTCGAGCTTCACGACCGGCTCGAGCTCGAGCACCCCGGAACCGAGCTGAAGCTGCTCTGGCGCTACCTGGAGGTGCTCGAAGGGGCCGGGATCGTACGGCTCGAGCCCGCGACGCGCACGACCGAGGCCTGACCGCACCGGCAAATTGGGAGCTCGAGGGGACCACGATGCTATGATGGACCGTCGAAGCAACTGCGAAAGCGATGGAGCCTGAATGAGGCCAGCGCGGGTCATGCTCTTGCTCGGGGGGCTCAGCCTTCTCGGAGGCTGCAGCAAGGGGAAAGGCTGGGTCGTCGGACAGTGGCTGCTCGTGGCCGACGGCAAGCCGGGAGTCTGCTACGAGTTCAAGCCCGACCGGACCTACGCGGTCTTCACCTCGCCGGATTGCGCGGGGGAGAGCGACGGGGCGCTTTCTGGCCGCTGGGAGCTGAAAGAGGCGACCAAGCTGGCGATCAAGCGCGGACCGGAGCCGATGGCCCAGCTCGCGCTGATCAGCGACCAGACCGACGAGAAGTTCGTGGCGACGGGGACGCTCGCGGGGGCCTTCTACCGGCTGGCGAAAGGGCAGACGGGGAGCACGCTGCTGAAAGAGCTCGAGGGAAAGGGGGTCATCAAGGTCAAGGCCCTCCCCTCCGCGATGGGGTGCGACCAGCTCGGCAAGCCGGTCAAGGACCTCCGCGCGCTGCCGACGGAGAGCAAGCCACGCATGATCCGCTCGCGCGACCAGCACCTCGAGTACTTCGTGGACCGGGCCACCGGCGACCCGAACGTGGAGAAGGTGGTCTACGCGCTGAATCAGGATCAGATCGACTGGGTGGCCTTTCATCTGACGCCCGCGGCCTTCGCCGCCCCGGGGCCCGAGGGCCGACTCGAGCAGGCGATCGGCCAGCCCGAGGGGCAGGTGAGCACGGGCAAGGGCGAGAAGCGCCAGCACATCAGCATGTGGAAGAGCTACTGCGCGCGCATGCGCGGCGCCGCCAACAAGGACGTGGACATCACGCTCTTCGCCGCCGCCGGGACGAAGGACGGCCTGATCTACGTCTCCGAGCGCGTGGTCTCGGGAGCCTGGGACGAGCTGAAGCAGGCCGCGAGCGATCCCGAGGCGCAGGCGCCCGAAGGCGAGACCGCCGGTGCAAAGCCCGAGACCGCCGGTGCGAAACCCGAGGCCGCCAAGCCCGCCAAGCCCGAGGTTGCCAAACCCGCCCCGAAGGCCGCCGAGGCCAGGCCCGCGGCCGAGGAGAAGCCCGCGCCAGCGCCCCCCAAACCAGAGAAGCGCCGCGGCAAGGCCGCCGCAGGGGCAAAAGCCGCCGCCGCGCCGGCGGAAAAGAAGACCGTCGCACCACCAGCGCAGGGCGCCCCCCCCGTGAAAGGGTCGAACTCCCCGACTGTCCCGGGCCGTGACGACGAGATATGACGGCTCGCCCTTCGGCGGCTGTGCGGCTCGCGGTGCTGGGCCTGCTCTGCGTCCTCCCGGCCTGCTCCGCACCGGGCTACGTCCTCGAGCAAGCGGTGGGGCAGCTCAAGATCCTGGCCGGCCGTCGCCCCGTCGCGGAGGTGCTCGCGCGGAGCGACCTGCCGCGCGCCTGGCGAGACAAGCTCGAGCTGGTGCAGCTCGCCCGGCGCTTCGGCCAGGAGCAGCTCGGGCTGCGCCGCACCGCCGCGTACACCTATTTCTACGACACCCACGGCCAGCCGGTGGCCTACAACCTCTCGGCAGCCCCGAAGGACGCGCTCCGTCCGAAGGTCTGGACCTTCCCGATCGTCGGACGCGTGCCGTACCTGGGCTTCTTCCGGCGCGAGCGCGGGCAGCGGTTCGAGGCGCGCCTGCGGGAGGAGGGGCTCGACACCGACTTCCGTCCGGTCGCCGCCTACAGCAGCCTCGGCTGGTTCGCGGACCCGATCTTCTCCTCGATGCTCGACGAGGAGCCGTGGCAGCTCGTGGATCTCGTGCTGCACGAGATCACGCACACGACCATCTTCCTGCGCAATCAGGTGGCCTTCAACGAGAGCCTCGCTGTCTTCGTGGGGCAGCAGGGGACGCTGCAGCTCCTCTCGCAGCTCTACGGCGCGACCTCGCGGCCCGTCCGCGAGCTCCTGGCCGCGGCGGCCCGGCAACAGCGTTTCAGCGCGCTCGTGGCCGACCTCTACCGGCGCCTCGAACGGCTCTACAGTGGGTCGCTCTCACGCGACGAGAAGCTCCGGCGACGGGAAGAGCACTTCGCGTGGGCCCAGGCCGAGTACCGCCGCATCTTCACCGACCCGAAGCGGTGGGGGCGCTTCGCGAAGGCTCGGCTGAACAACGCGGTGCTCCTCAACTACGGCCGCTACAATCAGGGGGTGCTGTTCCACCAGCGGGTCTTCGAACGCGTGGGCCGAGACCTGCGACGACTCGTGGCGCTCTACGAGCAAGCGCAACACTTCGACGCGCCGGTGGAGTACGTGGCGCGGGCGGTCGGGCTCACCGGCGACCTGCCGCAGCGGATGTAGGGAGAGACCCTTTGGCGAGCTCTCGAGGACGTGAGATACCGCACGCCGTGCGTTCTAAGGTAGGCTAGGGGGCGGGGCGGATCCTCATGCGGACCCAGCACATCTCCTGCCCGGCCTGTGGGCACGACTTCACCGCGTCGGCCGACGCCACGTGGGTCGTGTGTCCGAAGTGCGGCCACACCGACGAGGCGTGGTCGGAGGACACGACCACTGAGGCCCCCGGCGTGGCGCCGCTCCTCCCCGCCGCGACGCGGGAGACGAGCCCTCCCGTCCCGGCCGACGCTCCTTCGCCTGGCCCGGCTGGAGAGGAGCCGGCGCGGCTGGCCCGCATCGCCCTGCGCAAGGTCGCGAAGGGCACCGTCACGCCCCCTCCCATCACCGTCGAGGAACCCCGGCCGCCGTCAGGATCGAAGGCCGTGGACCCGGGGAGCCTCGACACCCTGTTCACCGAGGAGGAGTTGTCCGAGGGGCCGCTCTTTCGTGACGGCGCCGACCCGGAGACGCTCATCCACACGCACGCCGGAGAGGGGGCGCTCGACCACGCCGAGGCGAGCCTGATCCTCCCGCCGCTCGAGCCGATGGACCTCGAGCCGGCCGGCGACGACCTCCTCGAGCTCGAACGGAACGGGACCCCCGAGGCCTCCGCCCCGGACCTCCCGCCGCTGCCGCGACGCCTCGACCTCCCCGACCCGCGGCGCCGACCCAGCACCTCCGTCTCCATCGCGCAGCCCATCCCGGAGCTTCGCAGCCACGAGCTGCGTCCCCCGTCGCCCGCCGCGGCGCTCCAGCACGTGCCGCCCGTGGAGCTCGAGCTCGAGGGGGACTCGATGCCGCAGCCGGCGCGGCACGCGAATACCATCTCGGCCAGCGTCGCGCCGAGCGGCTCCGCCACGCTCGTCAGGGAACCGCCGCCGAGGTCGGCCTTCGTCCCGGGCCCACCGCGGCGCCCGAGCATGAGCCAGGGGGTGCGCCCGCTCCCGGACCTCGGTGACGTGCTCCCGTCGGGCAAGGAAGGGATCCGGGTCGTCATCCCGGACGCGCCGGTGGAAGAGCGCGCGCAGGCGACCCGCCGCCGCGCGAGCGACGGGATCCCCGTCCTCTCGACCGCCCCCTCCCTCGCCACACCCGGCCCGCAGCGCAACCCCACCGGCTCGACCGCCACGCTCGGCACCGACCCGGTCCGTCAGACCCGCCTGCTCTGGTTCGTCGTCGTCGGGGGCGCGGTGGCCCTCGCCGCGGTGGGGACCGCGCTCCTCGTGCTGCTGAAGTAGCGCGCGCCGCTTCCTGCGCTACTTCAGCGCCTCGAGCACACCTAGCGCCGCATCCACGCGCCCGAAGGGGGGCATGATGTAGACGCCCTGTACCATCCCCTTCGTCGCCGCGAGCGATTCCTGCGCGATCTCGATCCCCACCTGCCGCGCCTTGTCGCCGGAGCCGGCCTTGCGCATCCGCTCGAGGATCGGCGCCGGGATCTGCATCCCCGGCACCTCGTTGTGGAGAAACTCGGCGTTGCGGTAGCTCGCGAGCGGTAGGATGCCGACGAGGACCGGGATGCGGTGGTCCTCGATGCGCTCGAGGAACTGCGCGAGGAGCCCGGGGTCGAAGACCGGCTGGGTCATGCAGAAGTTCGCCCCCGCCTCCACCTTGTACTGGAAGCGCCGGATCTCCCGGTCGAGGTCGGGCGCGCCGGGATTGGCGCCGCAGCCGATGAGGAACGCCGTGGGCGCCTCGAGCGGGCTCGCCCCGAGGTCCACGCCCCGGTTCAGGCCGTCCAGCACGCGGATGAGCCCGATGCTCTCGACGTCGAAGACGGCCGTGACGTTCGGATAGTCCCCGAGCTTCGGCGGGTCGCCCGTGATGGCCAGGATGTTGCGCAGGCCGAGCGCGTAGGCCCCGAGCAGGTCGGACTGCATGCCGAGCAGGTTTCGGTCGCGGCAGCAGTAGTGGAGGATCGTCTCCATCCCGACGCGCTGCTGGATCATCAGCGCGATGTGCATGGCCCCCATGCGCGCGCTGGCCCGCGGTCCGTCGGGGATGTTCACCACGTCCACCCCGTGGAACTTGAGCTTCTCGGCGGCGGCGAGCACCCGCGAGGCGTCGTGTCCGCGCGGCGGATTCATCTCCACCGAGCAGACGAAGTTGTTCCCGAGGAGCGACTTGCGCGCGATCTTCGCGCCGAGCGGTGAGCGCGCCTCGATCGGCTGCGGCTCGACGGTCTTCGCCCGCTCGAGCGGCTCCACGGCTACGAGCGCGGCCGGCTCCGTCGCCGGCTTGAGCGCCTTCACCATGGCCTTCACCGCGCGAATGTGCTCGGGGGTCGTACCGCAGCAGCCGCCCACCATGCTCGCGCCCACCTGGATGAAGCGCCGCGCGTACTCGGCCATGTACTCCGGCGAGGTCATGTAGAGGTAGCGATCCTCGTGCCGCCTCGGCAGGCCGGCGTTCGGCATGGCGAAGATCGGCATCTCCTTGTGCGCCGCCCGCAGGCGCACGAGGGTCTCGAGCATGTCGTGCGGCCCCTCGGAGCAGTTCGCCCCCACCATGGCCACCCCCTCCTCCACCATGGCCTGCATCACCTCCTCCGGGGTGTAACCGAAGGCCGTGCGCCCGTCGGCGGGGAAGGTGGCCGCGGCGAGCACGGGGAGCGCGCACTCGCGGCGAATGGCGCGCACCGCCGCCCGCATCTCCTGCACGTCGCTCATGGTCTCGATCACGAAGAGGTCGACCTTGCCGGCGAGGAGCCCCCGCACCTGCCGCCCGAAGAGCTCGGTCGCCTCGTCGAGGTCGATCTTGCCGATCGGCGAGAGCGGCTTGCCGAGCGGTCCGATCGCGCCGGCGGCCCAGGCCTTGGCCGCGTCGGCCACCTCGCGCGCGAGCTCGGCGCCGCGGCGGTTTATCTCCTCGGTCCGCTCGGCGAGACCGTGCTCCTGTAGCTTCGTCGGGTTGGCGCCGAAGGTGTTGGTCTCGAGGAGTTCCGCCCCGGCCTCCACGTACCCGCGATGGATGTCGCGGATCAGATCGGGCTGCAGCAGGTTCAGCTCGTCGTAGCAGCGGTTCACGTACACGCCCTTGGCGTAGATCATGGTCCCCATGGCCCCATCGGCCACGATCACGCGCTCCCGGATCTCCTCGAGAAATGTTCCTCTCACGCTGCTCTCCTTGTCCGTGTCTTTCGCTCGTTGGGGCCCGCCGCGGAATCTACGCGACCACCACGTTCACGAGCTTCGACCGGGCGATGTAGATCTCCTTCACTACCCTCTTCCCCTCGAGATAGCTCGCGACGGCCTCGCGGGCCACGGCGAGCGCCCCCACCTCGTCGATCCCGGCCGGAACCTCGCAGGTGCCGCGCTTCTTGCCGTTCACCTGGACCACCAGGGTCACCAGCTCGTCGTGCGTGAGCGCCTCGTCGTAGGTGGGCCACGCCTCGCGCGAGATGCTGGGGGCGTGCCCGAGCTGGCTCCAGACCTCCTCGGCGAAGTGCGGTGTGAAGGGACCGAGCAGGAGCGCGAGGGTCTTCAGGTCCTCGGGGTGGCTCTTCGGCTGCTTCGTCAGCTCGTTCACGTAGGTCATGAGCTGGGCGATCGCCGTGTTGAACCCCATCGTCTCGAGGTCGCTCGTGACCTTCTTCACGATCTTGTGTCGGAGGCGCGAGAGCTCGTCGGGGTCCGACGCGGCTCCTCGACGGTCCTCGCCGAAGACCCGCCACGCGCGGTGCAGGAAGCGGTTGACCCCCTCGATGTCGCGCGTGTTCCAGGGGCACGAGGCCTCGAAGGGCCCCATGAACATCTCGTAGAGCCGCAGCACGTCCGCGCCGTACTCGTCGATGATCTCGTCCGGGTTGACCACGTTACCGCGCGCCTTGGACATCTTGGTGACGAAGGCTTCCAGCTCGAGCTCCGGGTGCGCGGGGTGCCGCGGCGACTCGCCCTCCCACTTCACCTCGGCCGTAGGGACCCACTTCTCCATCACCTCCGCGCCGCTCGCCTTGAGCGTCCACCGGTCCTCCTTCAGCGTCCCCGCCGAGGTCGGATAGGCCCCCCCCTGCTCGTCCTCGAGATAGCGGTAGCTGAAGCCCAGGATCATCCCCTGGTTGCGCAGCGCCTGGAAGGGCTCGGCGGTCGAGACCACGCCGAGCTCGTGCAGCACGCGGTGCCAGAAGCGCGAGTAGAGCAGGTGCAGGACCGCGTGCTCGGCGCCTCCCACGTAGAGGTCGACCGGCATCCAGTAGCGTTCCTTCTCCGGGTCCGCGAGCGCGCGCTCGTTTCGCGCGTCGATGTAGCGCAGGTAGTACCAGCAGCTCCCGGCCCACTGGGGCATGGTGTTGGTCTCGCGCCGCGCGGGGCCGTGGCAGCTCGGACAGCTCGTCTGCACCCAGCTCTCCACGGCGGCGAGGGGCGATTCGCCCGTGCCGGTCGGCTCGTAGCGCTCGATCTCGGGGAGCAGAAGCGGGAGCTCCTCCTCGGGGACGGGGACCACGCCGCACGCCCCACAGTGCACGAGCGGGATCGGCTCGCCCCAGTAGCGCTGCCGCGAGAAGACCCAGTCGCGCAGCTTGTAGCGCACCACGCCCCGGCCGCGCCCCTCGCTCTCGAGCCAGGCCACCACCTGCCGCTTGAACTCGGCGGTCGAGAGCCCGTCGAAGCGCCCCGAGTTCATCGCCGTGCCCTCGTCGGCGAAGGCCGCTCCCTCGGGGAGGACCTGGCCCTCGGGAGGCCGCACGACCTGCACGATGGGCAGCTCGAAGGTGCGTGCGAACTCGTAGTCCCTCTGGTCGTGCGCCGGCACGGCCATGATCGCGCCGGTGCCGTAGCCCATCAGCACGTAGTCGGCGATCCAGATCGGGACGCGCGCGCCGTTGACCGGGTTGATGGCGTACGCCCCGGTGAAGACCCCCGTCTTGGTCTTGGTCAGCTCCGTGCGCTGCAGGTCGCTCTTGTGCGAGGCCGCCTCGACGTAGGCCTTCACCGCCACCTGCTGCCCGGGCGTGGTGATCTTCTCCACGAGCGCGTGCTCCGGCGAGAGGACCATGTACGTCGCCCCGAAGAGCGTGTCCGGGCGCGTGGTGTAGATGGTGAGCCCCGGGTCCACGCCCGCCGGAGGATCGGCCAGCGCGAAGACGACGTCCGCCCCGGTCGAGCGCCCGATCCAGTCCTGCTGCATCTTCTTGATCGGCTCGGGCCAGTCGAGCGCCTCGAGTCCGTCGAGCAGCGCCTCGGCGTAGGCCGTGATGCGGAACATCCACTGGCGCAGGCCACGCCGGCTGACGAGCTGGTTGCAGCGGTCGCAGCGGCCGTTCTTGACCTCCTCGTTGGCGAGGCCCGTCTTGCACGACGGGCACCAGTTGATCGGCACGGTGTCCTGGTACGCGAGCCCCTTCTTGAAGAGCTGGAGGAAGATCCACTGCGTCCAGCGGTAATAGCCCGGGTCGGTGGTGTCCACCTCGCGCGCCCAGTCGTAGGAGAAGCCGAGGCGTTTGATCTGCTCGCGGATGCGACCGATGTTCTGCGCTGTGGTGATGCGCGGGTGGATGCCGGTCTTGATGGCGTAGTTCTCCGCCGGCAGCCCGAAGGCGTCGTAGCCCATCGGGTGCAGCACGTTGAAGCCGCGCATGCGCTTGTAGCGCGCCAGGATGTCCGTCGCGGTGTAGCCCTCGGGGTGGCCGACGTGCAGGCCCGCCCCGCTCGGGTAGGGGAACATGTCGAGGATGTAGTACTTCGGTCGGGTCGGGTCGCAGTCCGGGGCGGCGAAGAGGCGGCTCTCCTCCCAGTATCGCTGCCACTTGGGTTCGACGACGGCGGGCTCGTAGCGCATGCAGGTTCAGTCCCGTGAAAAAATGAGGTGGATTATATCGACGGATAGCTCCGCGCACCAACGGTGTCTTGGGCGCGTCGGGCGTGATCCACGATGATTGGTCATACGCCTTGACCCGGCCCCCTTCGGCGGAGGCGGTCGCGAGGTCGGCCGCGCGGCGGAGCGTCAGCGAGCGCACACGACCGTGAGCGGGGAGAACGGTGCGTCGGGGAGAATGGCTGACGAGGGGGAGGAGGAATCGGTGCGGCGGCGGGCACACACGGGCGTAGGCCGTCCTCTCGAAACTCACCGTCCTGGAACGTCGTCTGTACGCAGCCTCCCTCGAAGCTTCCAGCCCGTGTGCAGGAGCCAGGTTCGTGGCTCGCCGACCGTAGGCTCTCCCGAGGGCGGAACCGGCGCGAGGTCCTTCCAGCCGCCCTTGAGATAGCGCGCCGAGGAGCACGGGTCGAGCTCGCGCCTGGGCACCCACTTGCCGCGCTGCACGCAGTGCTTCCGTCGGTTCTGGAGCACGTAGGCGACGGCATGCTTCGTCTCGCTCGGCGTGCGCAAGATGCGCTGGTGGTAGCGGTCCGCGAAGACCCGCCCGTGCCGCGCGAGGCTATCGTTGAGTCGCCGGGCGAGGCGAATCGCCAGGCCCCTGAGCCCCTTCATCAGGACGTCCCGGTCCTTGGCCTCGGTGATGAGGTGGAGGTGGTTCTTCTGGATCGAGTAGTGGGCGAGATTGAGCCCGTGGCGGCCGAGCGCCGCCCGAAATGCGCCCTCGATCACCCGGAGCTGCGGCTTCGCCCGCAGGTTGGGCAGGTCTGACACGACCTTCATCGTCACGTGCACCGGAAAACGGCTCGCGAGCCGCGGCCGCATCCGATGGGGCAGGCCGCTGCCCGGCTTCTTCTTCCTTCCAGCGCCCTTCCGCTTTCCGCCCCACCCCGTCGCCTCCCGCAGTGGCAACGGGAGCTGCTTCGCAGAACCCGCCGGCAGACGCGTGCCCGAAAGCCGGTCATCTCCCGAGGAGGGTTTTCGTTTGCGTGCTATCATGAATACGGCTAATACTATCAATTAGCTGGTCTGACGTCAAGAGAGGTCCTTGCACGAACAACACAAAAAAACACGACCAACAACACCCCTCCCCGCCGCACCGGTACACCCCTGCCCTCCGCGTGCGCCCACCACCGCTCGTGCTCGCGCCCGCCTCCCGTCGCCAGCCATTCTTCCCGCCGCACCGATCCATCCCCGCCCTCCGTATGCGCCCACTGCCGCCCGCGGTCTGGCTCACCCCAAACCCCCCGCGCGCGTTCACCGCCGCTCGCGCTCCCCCCCGCCACCCTCGCCCATCGGCCCAACGCGCGCCTGCACGACGTCGGCGACCACCCCTGGCCAGTGTCACCACCTCCCCGCGCACCCTTGTCCGACGGTTCTCGATCTCACCCTTGGCCGGCGCCACGGGCAGCTTGCGGCCGGCGAGGGGCCGTCGGTATGCTCGGCGCCTCATGGCCGCTTCACGCCCTCAGACGCGCCGGGCCCGCGTCACGGATCTCGTGGTGGCGGAGACCCCCGAGCGCCTCCGCCGACGCGACCTGCAGGCGTCCCTCGAAGCGCTACGCGACGCGATAGCGACGCTCGACTGCGAGGTCGAGACCCTTCGCGGCGAGCTCGCCGCGTTCGAGGCGCGCTACCGGCAGCGCGTGGCGGACGAGGACGCCGCCCTCGGTCGGAGCCGGGCGCTGATCCGACACCTCGAACGGTGGGTCGAGCTCCTCGAGGAAGAGCCCGGCGAGGCGATCTCCGCCCGCGCCACGCGGCTCGAGCGACAGAGAGCGCGCGAGGCGGAGCGGCTGCAGCGCGAAGCAGAGAGGCCCGTCGGCGACGACCCCGTGGCGCTCGAGGAGCCGTGCCCCGACGATCGCCTGCGCGCTGCCTTTCGACGGCTCGTGAAGCGCTTCCACCCCGACCTGGCGCGCACCGAGGAGGAGCAACGCCGGTTCGGCGCCCTGATGACCCGCATCAACAGCCTCTACCGGGGCGCTGACCTCCCCGGGCTCCGCGCGCTCGAGGAGCAGGCGAAGGGGGGAGAGCTCGACGACCCCGAGGCGAGCCTCGACGCGCAGCTCCGCGAGCTCGAGGAGCGCTTGCAGTGGTTCCAGACCGTCCTCCGCAACCTCGAGGAGGAGCGTGCGGCGCTCGAGCGCACCTCCACGCACCGGCTCTGGCGGAGCGTGCAAGCGGCCGCGGCCCGCGGCGAGGACCTCGTCGCCGAGCTGAAGGCGGCCCTCGCCCGACGCGTCGACGACAGCCACGCCGAGATCGTGCAGGCCATTCGCCTGCTGGAGGCCGAAGTGAAACGTCACAACCGCGACCTCAGCGCGCCGCGCGACGGCAAGGCCGGGGGCAGAGCGCTCGACCGCACCTTCGACCCGTACGCGGGCAAGCGGCTCGTGCGCCTGAGCCTCGAGGAGCTCGCCGCGGTCGCGGTCGGCCCCGCCGCGCTGCGCCGGGCCCGCTGGCTCGAGGAGCTCGCGAGCGAGCAGCCGGCCCAGCTCCGGTTGCTCCTGCTAGCTCACGTCTCGGAGCTCTCCCCCTTCGGCGTCGCGGGGCTCGAGACCTTCGACGGGCTCAAGCTGCGCTTCGACGCGCTCGGCAAGCGGGACGAGACGCCGGCACCGCTCGAGCGGGTCCTCGGCGAGCTCTGCCACGTGGTCGAGTACGGCGTCCGTCGCGCCACGCCGACGCTGGCCCGGCTCGGACTGCGCTTTCGCGACGAGCTCCTCCGCGAAGGGCTGCCCGCCGCGCTCCGCGCCTCGGCGGTCCGGCGGGAGCTCCGGCGCGTCCTGCAGGTCCTCGGCGATCCGTGGCGCTGCACCGCGTGCCGGGCGCAGGTCTTCACCCTGCCGCTCTACCGGACCCGGGGCCTGGACAACCTGCGGGCCCTCGTCTGTCCGCGCTGCGGGGCGATCGAGCAGAGCTACTTCCTCCCCAAGGGGGAGGACGTACAGGCCGTGCTGAACGCCGCGTACCTCGACCTCGAGCTCGTCTCGGAGTGGTCCTTCCGCCTGGCGCGCGCCACCGTAGGGATCCAGCTCGTCCCCTCGCAGGTGGAGCGCCTCACCGTCGGTGAGCTCAAGCGTCGCTTCTGCGAGGACCTGCTCGAGCGCCACGAGCTGCCGCTCCGGCGCGGCCAGGTGCAGCTCTTCCAGGGACGCGCGAAATGCTCGCTCGGGACCCCCCTCGCCGAGCTCGCGGAGCAGCGCTTCACCGTGCGGTTGGTCGAAGACGCTCCGATCACCGAGGTGGACGCGGTGGAGATGCTCCGCTACCGGATCCGCCGGCGCTTCCGCCGGGAGGCCTGACGCGGGGCCCACTTTCCCGGCCCGTGCCCTGTGTTATGCTGCGCGCGTGAGCTGGCTCGATACCGTCACCGGGATCGCCGACGCGATCCTCGACAGCTTCTTCGTCGTGGATACCGAGCGCACGATCCTCCACTACAACAAGGCCTTCGCCGCGCTGATGCCCAAGGGCGTGGCCCGCAACCTGCGCGGCAAGAAGTGTTACGACGTGCTGCGCCTCGAGATCTGCAAGGAGCGGTGCATCGCCAAGCAGTGCTGGCAGGAGCGCGGGGCGACCCAGCTCGAAGGCATCACGGGGCACGCCGCGCGCAGCGGGAACATCCTGACCTTCAACCTCTCGGCAGTCCCGATCTACGACGAGGGGGGCGTGCTGGCCGGGGCGGTCGAGGTGCAGCGCAACATGACGGAGGAGCTGGAGCTGCAGACGCGCTACCAGGAGCTGAAGGAGGGCGTAGAGCGCGAGCGCGAGGAGCTGAAGGAGACGCTCCGCGGGCGCACCCGGGCGCTCCTCGAGACGAGCCAGCGGCTGCAGCAGGTCCAGCAGGAGCTGCTGGAGTTCCGGCGAGGCCGCATCGTGTGAACGTGGGCCAGATCCGAAGGTAAGCCATGCATCGGGGTTCCTCGGGCATCCTGCCCATGCAAGAGCTGCGGGCGCTGGTCTCGGCGGGTGCGATCCGCGGCGTGCCGGCGATCGACCCGCGGCAGATCCAGCCCAACAGCCTCGACCTCCGCGTCGGCCCGGTGGCCTTTCGCGCGCGCTACAGCTTCCTGCCCGTGCACGCCCCGGTGGCCACGCTGCTCGAGGAACTCACCCTCGACCGCCTCGACCTCACCGGCGGCGACGGGGCGCTCCTCGAGACGGGGAAGGTCTACGTCATCCCGCTCTGCGAGGCGCTGGCGCTCCCCGAGGGCCTCTCGGCGAGCGCGAACCCGAAGAGCTCCACCGGGCGGCTCGACATCCTCGCCCGACTCCTCGTGGACCGGGGCAGCATGTTCGACGCCGTCCCCGCCGGCTACGCGGGGCCGCTCTATCTCGAGCTCGTACCGCGCGCCTTCCCCGTCCGCCTGCGCGCCGGCGACAGCCTCTCGCAGCTACGCCTCGGTCGCGGACCGGTGCGGCCGCTCCCCGACGACGAGCTGCGCGCCGAGATCACCGCGGGAGGGCTCGTCCTCGATGAGGCGGGCCGTCCGCTGGCGGCCGACGAGCTGGCGATCGACGACGGCGTCTTCTTGACGGTGGCGGTGACCGGCGCGCCCGACGACGAGATCATCGGCTACCGTGCGAAACGTTCGACCCCCGCCGTGGACTTCCGCCGTCTGGACCACCCCCACGGCCTCTACTGGGAGCCGGTGCGGGCGCACGACCGCGCCTCCGAGCGGTTGGTGCTGCAGCCCGAAGAGTTCTACATCTGCTCGTCGCACCAGCGCGTGATCATCCCCCCGCATCTGTGCGCCGAGATGGTCCCCTACGACGCGAAGAGCGGGGAGCTCCGCACGCACTACGCGGGCTTCTTCGACAGCGGCTTCGGCCTCGGCTGCGGGGGGGCGCGCGTGGTGCTCGAGGTGCGCAACCTCGACGTGCCCTTTCTCCTGCAGGACGGCCAGCGGCTCTTCCGGCTGCGCTACTTCCGCAACAGCGCGGTCCCCGAGGCGCTCTACGGGCGGGAGCTCGGGTCGAACTACCAAGGCCAGCGGTTGCGCCTCTCCAAGCACTTCTCCGCCAGCTGAACGCGCCGCGTCCCCCTTCGAACGGAATCGCTCTACTTCCGACGCGACCGCTTCCCCGGGCCACGACCGCCGTGCGGGCCGGGCGCGCCGCGCTTTTTGCGACCGCGCCGCGGCGGCTCTCCCCCCTCGACGAAGCGGAGCCCCGGCGCTCCCTGGCGCGGTGGTCCCTCGATCGACCGACCGTGCCGGCGCGGCAGCGACCGCCCCGGATGCGGCACGGCAGGCCCCATCGCGGGGCTACCCCACTCGAGGAGCTCGAAGTCGAGCTGGCGCCGCACGAGATTCGCTCCGGCGATGCGCACCCGCAGGCGATCGCCGAGCGAGACCACGCGCCTGCTCTCGCGCCCGAAGAGCCGGAGCCGCTCCGGATCGTATTCCAGCCACTCGCCCACCTGCTCGAACTTCACGAGGCCTTCCACGTGCGGCTCGTCGAGCGCGACGAACATACCGAAGCTCGTGAGCGTGATGATCGTGCCCCAGGCCTCGTCTCCCACGCGGTCCCGCATGAAGGCCGCCGTGTAGAGCGCGTGCACCTGCCGCTCCACGTCGAGGGCCCGCCGCTCCTGCGCGGAGGCCTGCCTGGCCGCGGCCTGGAGCGTCCTCACCGGCGGAGCCTCGGCCGTGCCCCCCCCGCCCGCAGGAAGCCCCTTCTGGTGCAAGAGCTGCTTCAGTAGCCGGTGGGCCACGAGGTCCGGGTACCGCCGAATGGGCGAGGTGAAGTGCAGGTACGCCTCGCTCGCCAGACCGAAGTGCCCCTGGTGGGAAACGTTGTAGTTCGCCTGCTTCAGCGCGCGCAGCCCGAGGTAGCTGAGCGGCCGCGACGCGCGGTGCGCCGCCACCTGCCGGAGGACGGCCGCCATCCCCTTGGGCGTGCTGAGCTGCTCGACGGTGGCCGGGATGCCGTAGGCCCCGAGCCACCCGCAGAGCTTGTAGAGCGCCGCCGGCTCGGGAGGCGGATGGATGCGCCAGATCGTCGGCCGGCCGTCGAGCACGTAGGCGTGCCCGATGGCCTCGTTCGCCGCGAGCATCAGCTCTTCGATCAAGTTGTAGGCGCGCTTGACCTCCGGGCTCGCGCGCGACGACACGATGTCGCGTACGAGCCGCGGGTCGTCCTCGTCCAGCACCACGTGCGCCTCGGGGAGGTCCAGGTCCAGGCTGCCGCGGCGCATGCGTCGGGCCCGCAGGAGCGTCGCCAGCCGCGCGAGCTCCTCGAGCTGCGCGACGTGCTCGGCGTAGTGCGGGTGCGCAGCCTCGGCCCCGGCCTCGAGCGCCGCCGCCACCCCCGGGTAGTCGAGGCGCGCCCGGCTGCGGATCACCGCGGCCACGCTCTCGCTCTCGGTCACGCGGCCCCCCGCCTGGAGCTCGAGGCGCACCACCATGGCGAGGCGGTCCTCGCCGGGGACGAGGGAGCAGATCGCGCTGCTCAGGACGTGGGGCAGCATGGGGATCGCGCGGTCCGGCAGGTAGACGCTGCAGCCGCGCTGGCAGGCCTCGCGGTCGAGCGCCGTCCCTTCCCGCACGTAGTGGCTCACGTCGGCCACGGCGACCCAGAGACGATGCCCTCCGGAGGGGAGGCGCTCCACGCACACCGCGTCGTCGAAATCGCGCGCGGTGGGCGGGTCGATGGTGAGAAAGGGGCGGTCGCGCAGGTCCACGCGGTCGAGGAGATCCTCGGGGCGCACCTGCGCCGGCACGCGCGCGGCCTCGGCCAGCACCTCCTCGGGGAACTCCTCCACCACGCCTTGCGCGGCGAGGATCTTCGCGACCTCGGTCGTGAGCTCGCCCGGCGCGCCGAGCCGCTCGAGCACGCGCACCCGCACCGCCTCGCCGACGCGACTCGGGTACGCCTCGATCGCCGCCAGCACCATCTCCCCGGGGAGCGCGTCGTCCGGGTCCACGACCACCACGTCTCGCTGCAGGCGCGGATCGTCCGGCTCGAGACGCCACGGAGGTCCCCAGAGCGTCCCCGTGACGCGGCGTCTGCCCCGCGCGATGACGCGGGCCACGCGCGCCGCGCGCTCCAGCTGCGGGTAGGCCCGCACCTCCACCGTGTCGCCGTCGAGCGCACCGTCGAGATCCGCCCCGTCGATGAGGAAGGCCTCCTCCCCGTCTCCCACGTCCACCGTCCCGCGACCCACGGGGGAGAGCTGGAGCACGCCGACGAACGCGGCCGCCGAGGCGGGCTCCTGGACCTCGGGCTTCACCGCGTAGAGCTTGCCGTGCCGCACCACCACGCCCATGCGCACGAGCTCTTGCAGGTGCACGCGCACGCGGTGGCGGTCGTTCTTGTCGAGCCCGAGCGCGATCGCGATCTCCATCGGCTGGAGGCCCCGAGGCGCGGCGCTCGCGAGGAGCTCGAAGAGTTGATCGCGGTCGACGGACATTCTCGGACGAGGCTACTCCATCGACTGCGCTGCCGCGCTATTTTCGGCGCGCGGCCGAGCCGGGACGGGCACGAGGCGACGACGCGGGACCGAGCGCGTACAGGTAGCCGTCGTCGCACCCCACGTAGACCAGGCCCTTCGGCGCCACGACGGCGGTGGAGTCGATCTGGTCGGGGAGCGGGTAGCGCCAGAGTTGCCGCCCCGCCGGCCCGACGGCGTACAGGCGACCGTCTCGCGAGCCGACGAGCACGGTGCCCGCGGCGTCCACCACCGGCGAGGCGTGGAGGGGGCCGCCCGTCGCAAAGGTCCAGCGCGGCTTGCCGTCCGGGGCCACGGCGTACAGCCGGCCGGAGTAGGAGCCCACGTAGATCGTGCCATCTTGACCCACCGCCGGAGAGCTGTGCACGCGGCCGCCGGTGGGGAGCTCCCAGCGCAACCGGCCTCGGACCGCGTCGAGCGCGTAGAGGCGACCGTCGTCGCACCCGGCGTAGACCACCTCCGTGCCCGGCACAGCGGGCGTGGCGTCGCAGTGGTGCGGCAGCTTGAACTGCCAGCGCAGCCGGCCGTCGGGGGCCACCGCGAGCACCCCGCCCCCTTGGGTCCCCACGTAGGCCGTGCCGTCCGGCCCGACCGCGACGGAGGACTGCGCGTGGCCGTCGAGGGGCCGGCGCCAGCGCAGGCGTCCGTCGAAGCCAAATAGATAGAGCGCGTCGGCCCCCTGATAGATCCGGCCATCGGCGGTCACTGCGGCCGACCCGTCGGCGTCGCACCGCACTCGGTCTCCACCCATGCCTTCGCCGCCAAGGCAGGGCCCGAGCGGCAGCCGCAGCCGCGAAGCGCCGGTACTTAGATCGAGCAGCCAGAGTTCGTCGCCGTCGGTTCCCACCAGCACCCCCGCCTCGGTGACCGCACCCGACGCGTAGATCGCGTGCCCGAGCGCGCGCTGCCACAGGAGGCGGCCCGTCGACGAGAGCTTGGACTGTGTGCCGTCCAGCGAGCCCACGAAGACCGTCCCGTCCGGTCCGAGCGCCGGGCTCGCGGCAATCGGCGCCCCGGTTCCGAACCGCCACCTGAGCTCCGGTTCGGCCGTGGGAATCAGGTGACCGCTGCGCCCGAGCCGCGCCGCATCCCCGCGGAAGAGGGAGAAGACGCGGGGCGGCGGCGGGGTCGGGGCGCGCCCCTCCGGGGTTGTTTCGGGCGACCGAGCGGCGTGCGCGGGGCGAGGAGCTCGGCTCTCCGGAACGGGCGACCGGGCAGGGGCGCAGGCCCATCCCGCCGCGATCCCGACGAGGGCAGCGCAACCGAGGCGGGCGGTTCCCTGGCCCGTCCTTTGGCTCGCAGACCGGGTCGGCAGGGCTTGGCTCACGCGTCTCATCTTGTCGGACCCGGGCAGATCCCTCCAGATTTCGGTGCCCCAAAATGGCGCGCGCCGAGGCAGCCGGCCCCTACTGCGCTGGTTTCTCGCGTGAAGTTGACCCCTTGCAGCCCGGGGGCCCCACGTTGACATCCCCTCTGGCTCATGTTATTTGGGCCACGTTCTTAAATTGCTGAATAAGTGTAGGAAACAGCCAGCGCCGGAGAGGTCAAGGTGGGGAAGATTCATTTTCGCGCACCGAATGCACCGACGAACCCGATCGAAGAGCGCGTGATCCGGCGAGGAGAGCTGGACATGCGGCTCGTCATCAACCGGAGCCATGGGCACCTGCGGTTCATGGACTTCCGCGTGGGCAACTACGAAGCCAAGCGGGACCTCCTGGATCAGGTGGCCCGTCAGGAGGGGCTGCGCAAGATCTTCACCCTCGTGGAGAAGCAGGACAGCAACGGCTGGCGCACGATGGGCTTCATCCGGGAAGGGGTCTACCCTGGCTTCTTCCGCACGGCGGATGCCTACATCATGAGCCGCATCTACGACGAGGAGAGCCTGCCCCTCGCCATGACCGCGCTCAAGTCCGCCGGGGAGGACCTGCGGTTCCAGGGGCGCAAGATCGGCAAGCCGGACGGCCTCCGCATGGAGGAGATCGCCGACGAGGGAGCCCGCGCGACGGTCGTGCAGCGGCTGAACGGCGCCCTGCGGGGGGTCCCCTTCGGCCGGGACAAGGCGCCCGAGCTCGTCCTGCACGTCAAGGCGCGAACCGGCGAGAGCTGGGTCTGCGTCGAGATCGACGAGTCGTTCGGCACGGCCACGATTGGCTTCGCGCCGCCGCCGGCCGCCGATTCGACACTCATCCTGAGCGCCTACGCGGGCAACTCGCTGATGGGCGCCCTGAAGGAGCGCGAGGTGAACAACGCCTTCGGGCTCACCGCCGCGGGCGACCGCTGGTCGAACGAGCTCTACTCGGGGCTGGGCTTCAAGGTCATGGGGCGACTGGCCGCGCACCTTCGAGCCCCCGGGGGCGAGTACCTGCACGCCCTGCTCTGGCACCGACGCCTCGCGGCGCCGGCCGTCGAGCTGCCGCACCCGACGCACCACTCGCACCACGCGCACCACTCCCCGCACTCCTCGGCGATCTGATCCCCATCGCGTCGCAGCGCTTCCTTGGCAGGTCGCGCGCCCCTTAGGTACACTGACGCCGTGGAACCTCCGACGGACGACACCTCATGGCCCGCCGAGTGGACGCGACCCTCCTGCGCAAGGCGGTCCGGGCCGGCTCGCCCAAGGTGGCGCATCGGCTGCTCGACAAGCTCGGGCCCGCGGAGCTCGCGCAGGCGCTTGCCGAGCTCCCCCCCGCGGAGCTAAGGGTCGTCGTCGACCACCTGCTCGCCGTCGGGCGCCTCGCCCCCACCCTGTTCGCTATCCCCGACGAACTCCTCCCCGAGGTGATCCAGAACTTCGACGTCAAGCTCGTGGCCCACGTCCTCGACCGCCTCAAGGCGGACGACGCGACGCGCCTGGCCCACCGTCTCGGAGAGGACCTCAGGTATCGCGCCCTGGCCCAGCTCGGGGCCGAGAGGCGGGAGACGATCACGCGGCTCCTGCGCTTTTCCCCCGAGAGCGCCGGCGGTCGCATGATCCCCCGCTTCGTGGCGGTGGCCCCGGCCGCGACGGTGGGCGAGGCTATCCGCCGCATCCGGGAGGCGGGGGAGGACGTCCCGCTCTTCTACCTCTACGTGGTGGAAGAGAACGGGCGCCTCGTGGGCGTCACCTCGCTGAGCCAGCTCGTCAAGCACGCCGACGACACGCCGCTCCAGACGCTCATGACCACCGACGTGGTCGCTGTCGGCCCCGGCGCCGACCAGGAGGAGGTGGCGCGCATCGTCTCGCGGCGCAACCTGCTCGCCCTCCCCGTCGTCGAGGACGAGAAGCTCATCGGGCTCGTCACCATCGACGACGTGATCGACGTCCTCGAGCAGGAGGCGACCGAGGACATGTACAACATGGCCGGCCTGAGCGAGGGGGACCGCGTCTTCTCGCCACCCCACCGCTCGCTCTTCAAGCGCCTGCCCTGGAACGCGTTGAACCTGCTCACGGCCCTCGGGGCGGCGATGGTCGTCGGCCTCTTCGAGGGGACGATCGGCAAGCTGGTGGCGCTCGCCACCTTCATGCCGGTCGTCGCCGGCATCGGCGGCAACACGGGCAATCAGACCCTGACGGTGATCATCCGGGGCATCGTGCTCGGCGAGCTCGAGTTCGCTTCGGCCTTCCGGGCGATCGTCAAGGAGATGATCGTGGGGCTCTCGATCGGCGTCATCGTCGGCACCGCCGTCGGACTCATCGCCTTCGTCTGGAAGGGGAGCCTGATGCTCGGGGTGGTGATCCTGCTCGCCATGGTGGCGAACCTCTTCGTGGCCGCCCTCGTGGGCACGGCCATCCCGCTCACGCTGCGGCGCCTCGGCATGGACCCCGCCCTCGGGGGCAGCATCCTGCTCACCATGTGCACCGACATGTTCGGGTTCTTGGCCTTCCTGGGCCTCGCCACCCTCTTTTTGCGCTACCTGGTCTGAAGACGCGGCGACCGCCGCAAGGGGGCGCTCGCTACAGGAGGCGGGAGAAGACCTCGCGGCCCACCACCTTCAGCACGAGGCGCGTGAAGCCGACCGCGCGCGCCTCCCTGAGGAACGGCTTGGCCTTCTTGATCTGCTCGACGTGCTCGGGCTCGCGCTCCGTCGTCCAGTTGATCTCGAGCGCGTCGTGCGCAGGCCCCGCCGCGCGCACCTCGAGCCCGTGCCCCCGCGCCCGCTGGCGTTGCTCGAAGGTCGCAGCGAACTCGGTCCGGCGCCCTACGTCGCCGCTCGCCGCCGGGCCGACGACCTTGGTCTCCGCCGGCGCCGTCGCCGCGGGCTGGCCCGGCGCCGGCTCGGGCCGGTCGTTACGGCGCGCCACGCCCCAGTTGCTGAGGTACCAGGCGCCGAACAGGAAGGCCCCCGCGAGGAGCACCGCGAGGACGACCGAGGCGCGATCGCTGCTCTCGTGCGCCCCGTGCGCTTCGCCCCCCCCGTGCCCTGCGGACCCGTGCCCGTGCCCTGCGGACCCGTGCCCGTGCCCGCTCGCCGGATGCGACTGCCCCGCGTGATGACCGCTATCGGTCGTTGCCGCGCTCATTTGAACTGACTCCTCCCTTGCGGGTCGTTTCGCCGCCTACGACCCGGTCTTCTTGTAGCCTGCGATCCCGAGCATGCTCAGCTGCATAGTATAGGTCGTCTCGAGCTGCGCCGGCACGGCCCCCAGGATCGAGGCCGCCTCGCGCAGCGCCGGCTCCACGCAGGTGAGCCGGATGGGGGCGAGCTTCACCTTCCCGCTCACCACCGTCGCCAGGATCTTGCCCACCTCGGCGGCCAGCTCGGGGAAGACGGGCTTGACCCCCGCCACGGCGTCTCCTTTCAGAAAGACGTCGAAGCGCGCGAAGCCCTCGCTGATGGAGGCCAGTCGCGCCTCGAGGAGGGCGAGCCGCGCGAAGAACTCCGCCTTGGCCTGCACGCTCACCCCCGGCTTGAAGACATAGCGGAGCTCCACGCGGCCGGGACGGCACTGCAGCTCCGCCGAGGCCTGCGCGGAGGCCTGGGCCTCGCACCGCGCCTCGGCGTCGCACTGCGCGTCGAGCGAGCAGCGCGGGGCGGTGATCTTGCCCTGACAGCTGCCGGAACACTGGCCCTGGCAGCTCCCCTCGCAGCGGAGCTCTCCCTGGCAGCCGACCTTGGCCTGCGGTCCCGAGACCCGGCAGCGGCCGCGGCAGTACCCGCCGCAGCTTCCGGAGACGCTCGCGACGCAGGTGCCCTGGCAGCTGCCTGCGCACAGCCCCTGGCAGTTGCCGGTCGCGTCGTAGGCGCTGCACTCGCCCGCGCACTTGCCGTAGCAGGTGCCGGTGCAGGTCGCGCTGACCTGCGTCTCGCACTGCCCCACGCACTCGCCCGTGCATTCGAACTGCGGCTTCGTCACCTGGAGCTCGCAGACGGGGACCGAGCACTCTCCGCTGCAGCTCCCGTCGCAGCGCCCTTCGCACTGGAAGCGCAGCTCGCCGCCCTTGCACTCCACGCTCGCCTGGCAGCCGCCCTGCACCTTGCACTCCGCGGAGGCGCGCACCGCGACCTCCACGTTGGCGTGGCACCTCGGCGGGTCGAAGATCGTCTGCGGCGCCCCCCCGACGAGGTGCGCCTGGAAATCGGCGTCGATCGCGGCCTTGACCTTGGCGACGAAGGCCGGCGTCACCGCCTCGGGCTTGACGGCATACGCCCCACCGATCGCCAGCGCGTCGGCGGCGAACTGCGCCTGGACCGTATGCGCGGCGAGCTGCAGGTTGTAGAGGGCCTTGAAGAAGCCATCCACCTGGGCGTTCCCCGCGATGGTCACGTCCCCCTCGGCAACCTTGCCGCACGTGAAATCGCAGGCCTGCTGGAGCTGCTCGCAGCCCGGGAGACACGCGAGCAGCAGAGCGGGTAGCGAGAGCCGACCGGCGCAACGCTTCATGGTCCTACCTCCACCGGGAACGTTCGGCGAGCACGATACAAGACGGTTCCGAGGCTGACAACCGAGGCGGGGGCGCGCCCTGCGCCGGAGGGCTGGGGCGCCCTCAGCCGAGCTCGCCGAGACTCTCCGCGATCGCGTCTTTCTGGGCCAGGTAGCCGGCGAGGCGCTCGCGCTGCTCCTGCACCACCTCCGGCGGCGCGCGGTCCACGAAGCCGGCGCTGCCGAGCTTCTTCTCGCACGCGCCGATCTCCTTCTCCAGGCGCACGAGCTCCTTCTGGAGCCGCGCCTGCTCCGCCGCGTCGTCGATCACTCCGTGCACGAAGAGCTGGATCTCGCCGAGCACCTTCCCCGCGCAGCCGGGCTCGCGACGCCCCGTGGCGCTCGGCTCGAGGCTCTCCACCCCGGCCAGGCGCTGCACCACGTGGCGCTGCGAGAGGACCGCCTCGAGGCGAGCCGGCGGGGCCACGAAGGTGACGCGCAGAGGCTGGCGCGGCGTCACTCCCGCCGCAGCTCGCACCTCGCGAATCGACCGCGTGATCTCCTGCAGGTCGGCGAAGGTGGCGCGCAGCGACGCGTCGTCGAAGGCCGGCACCGGCTCGGGCCAGGGAGCCAGGATGAGCTGCGGTCCCGCGCCTTCCGGCCGCGGCGCTCCGTCGGCGAGCCAGGGGGCGCGCTCGAGCAAGCGCTGCCAGAGGTGCTCGGTGATGAACGGAATGAAGGGATGGAGGAGCCGCAGCACGCGGTCGAGACAGAACGCGAGCACCTGACGCGCCACGACGCCGGTCTCCCCGCTCCCCTCGGCCAGGCGCGGCTTGACGAGCTCCAGGTACCAGTCGCAGAGCGACGACCAGAAGAAGTCGCGCGCGGCGTTCAGGGCCGCGCTCGGGTTGTACTCCTCGAGCGCCAGGTGCACCGCGCGGATCGCTTGGTTCAGACCGTCGAGGATCCAGCGATCCTCGAGCTCGAGGGGCAGCGCGCCGAGCTCGCCGCGCGGAACGTCGGCGAGGTTCATCAGGGCGAAGCGCGCCGAGTTCCAGAGCTTGGTGCAGAAGGCGCGCCCGATCTCGAAGCGCTCGGAGATCAGGGTGGCCGAGGGCACGTCGGGCATGCTGCCGAGGACGTCGAACTCCTCGCCGCAGGCCCCGGCGCGGGGCTTTCCCCCGGGCGGCTTTCCGCACAGATAGGTGAAGATACTGCGTCCGTGCGCAGTCGCGCCAAGGTCGTTCGCGTGTCCGCAGCGCGGGCAGAGGGCCATCACCGGCAGCCGGATGTCCTGGGTCCCCGTCTGCATGTCGCAGAGCACGTAGCGCATCGCGTCCGTGCCATAGCGCTCGATGATGTCCACGGGGTCGATGCCGTTCCCCTTGGACTTGCTCATCCGCTCGCCCTTCCCGTCGAGGATGTTGGCGTGGATGAACACGTCGCGGAACGGCACGTCGCCGAGGGTGTAGAAGCCCGCTACCACCATGCGCGCCACCCAGAGCGTGATGATGTCGCGCCCGGTGACGAGGCAGGACCCGGGGTAGAAGTAGGTCAAGCAGTCGTCCCGCCCCTCGGCCGCGCCGAGACTCCCCTGCCCCGGCTCCACCTGCGCCGTGGCCGGGTCGGGCCAGCCGAGCGTCGAGAAGGGCCAGAGCGCCGACGAGAACCAGGTGTCCAGCACGTCCGGGTCCTGTTCGTAGCCGAGCCGCGCGAGGAGCGCCACCTGCGCCGGGTCGTCGGTGAGCAGGCACACGTCCACGCGGCAGAGCTCCTCCGGCCCCGGGGTCTCGGGCGGCTTCGCCCCCGACAGGAGCGCGCTCGTGCCGCGCTCGAGCCGGTCGAGCCGCACCGCCGCGGCCGCGCCGAACAGGGGGGCGAGCGCGTCCAGCTCGAGCGTCGCGTAGGCGCCGCTTCGCGACCAGACGGGGATGCGGTGCCCCCACCAGAGCTGCCGACTGATGGGCCAGTCGCGCTTCTCCGCGAGCCAGTCGAGGTAGGTCTTCGTGTAGCGCTCGGGGTGAACCTTCACCCGACCGTCGCTGACGGCGTCCATCGCCGCCTGCACGAGGCCCGCCGCGCGGTGCTCCTTGGGCGTGCCGCGTCCCATCACCACCCCGCCCTCCACGTCGGCCATGTGGATGAACCACTGGTCCGAGAGGTACGGCTCGATGGGCGTCTTGCTCCGGTCGCTGTGCCCGACCTCCAGCTCGCGCTCCTCGACCTTCTCGAGGAGACCGAGCGCGTCCAGGTCCGAGACGACCTTCTGGCGCGCTGCGTAGCGGTCGAGCCCCGCGTACGGCCCCGCCGCCGCGTTCAGCGTGCCGTCCGGGTTCAAGACGTTCAGGATCTCCACGCGCTCGCGGTGGCGCGTCCAGACCTGGTAGTCGTTCGGGTCGTGGGCGGGGGTGATCTTCACGCAGCCCGAGCCGAGCTCCGGCTTGGCCCACGCGTCGCAGATGAGCGGAATCGGCCGATCGAGCAGCGGCAGGAGCACCTTGCGGCCGGCGAGGGCGAGGTCGCGAAGCTGCTCGAGGTGCGGCAGGAGCAGGCGCTCGCGCTCGATGAGCTCCGCCAGCTCGGCGTGGAGAGCGCCGCGGTCCCGCTCGGTCGCGCGCTCCAGCTCGGCCTGCAGCGCGCGCCGCTGCTCAGCCAGCGCCGCCCGCGGGTCCGGATGCACCGCCACCGCCGTGTCGCCGAGCATCGTCTCGGGGCGCGTGGTCGCCACCACGACGTGTGTGGGCTCACCGGGGCGCGCGTCGAGGATCGGGTAGCGTAGGTGCCAGAAGTGCCCCGCCACCTTCTCGTGATAGACCTCGTCGTCGGAGATGCTGGTCTGCAGGAAGATGTCCCAGTTGACCAGCCGCTTGCCGCGAAAGATGAGTCCGTCCTCGAACATGCGCAGGAAGGCGTGGCGCACGGCGCGGGCGCAGACCGCATCCATGGTGAAGCGCTGGCGCTGCCAATCGCAGCTGCACCCCATGCGCTGCTGCTGCGCGATGATGCGCGCCTGGTACTGGTCCTTCCACTGCCAGATGCGCTCCACGAGCTTCTCGCGCCCGAGGTCGTGGCGCGTCAGTCCCTCGAGCTCCTTGAGCCGCTTCTCGACGACGGCCTGGGTCGCGATGCCCGCGTGGTCGGTCCCCGGCATCCAGAGCGCGTTGTCCCCACGCATCCGGTGCCAGCGGATGAGCAGATCCTGCATCACGTTGTCCATCGCGTGCCCCATGTGCAGCGCCCCCGTCACGTTGGGCAGCGGCATCATGATCACGTAGCGGCGGTCGGCCGGTCGGCCGTCGGGCACGGCGTGAAACGCGCCCGCCTTCAGCCAGAGCTCGTAGGTGGCCCGCTCGATCGGAGCGGCCTCATAGGTCTTGGAGAGGATCTGATCGTCGTTCATGGCCGGGAGCGTCTACAAAAAGCCGCGCGAAGGCAAGGCTGCCCGCTCGCGGCGTGGCGTGGCGCGGTCACGCCATTCGTGGCGCAGACCGTCGGCAAGACCTGCCCGCGCAGTTTCTGACAGCTATTAATGCGAAGCTATTACAGCGTGTTGCGCAGCGGAATGCGCCGCCGGGGCTGGCGCGAAAGGTGCAGTTGACCTCCGCATGAACCGCCTGGAGGCCTCGACCGTGATGAAACGTAGCAGCCTGCTCACCGTTCTCGCTCTCGCCGCGTGCGCCCCCGCGGGCGCCATCTCGGAGGACGGCACGGACGCCCAGGGCGCGAGCTATCACTGCACGGGGAGCCCCGACCGGGCGGGCGGCATCACCTGCACCTCGAACGACGAGCTCTGGACCTGCGAGGTGATGCCGAATGCCGCACGCAAGTGCGTGAGCCAGATCGGCGGGACACCGGACGGCCAGGAGGGCTGGACCTGCACGCATTCCGGAAGCGACGTGTCCTGCGTGAAGCAGGGCGTGGCCACGGGCGGCGCCGGCTGGACCTGCACGACCGACGGGGCGAAGACCACCTGCACGACCAACGGCGGCGACGTGCCTCCGGGCGGCGGCAGCTGGACCTGCAACGTGCAGGAAATGAAGATCACGTGCGAAGGCAGCGGCCCGCTCGCTGGCGCCCCGGGTGCGGCAGGCGGGAGCACGGGCACGGGCGGCACTGGGACCGGCACGGGCGGGACGGGTACCTCGGGGAGCGGGAGCGGCACCGGGAGCAACGGCTCCGGAACGGGCAACGGCAAGAACGGCTCCGGGACCGGCTCCGGGACCGGCACCGGCACCGGCACCGGCACCGGCAGCTCGACCACCCCGACGAGCAAGGCCTTCCTCTGCTCCTACGGCATGATCGTCTTCACCTGGGGCGGCCAGACCTGGGTGGTGAAGGTGCCGCAGGGCGCCACGACCTGCACCATCACGAACAAGACCAGCAGCGACGCGACCTTCAACTACTCGTGCAACGGCGCGACCTACACCAACGCGCCCGACTACATCATGAGCCGCAACGGGACGGACCTGGTCCCCTTCGGCGGGTCGGTCCCCTGCTCGGCCCTCTTCAATGTGAACGGCCGCTACGTCACGGCGGGCCCAGGGGTCAACATCCTCTACGCCGTGGCCCACAACGGCAGCTTCCCGAACCACTTCGCGGACCTCTGCCCCGCCCCGGGCGGCACCAACTCGCTGACCTTCCCGGCGGAGTGCGGCGGCTAGATCACGGCCCCCCTCACCCTCCCCGCCTCCTTCACCCAAGCCCCCTACGCCCCGTACCCCTGAAGCCGGTTCCGGTAATAAAGGAGGAGCTTGCGGTCCGTGTGGAACACGCGGTCCCCGCGCCGCTCCGCCGCGGGGTGGCTGTGGTAGACGCCGTAGCGCTTCAGCGCCTCCTCGAGCAGGGCCTCCGCGCCCAGGGAGCCGACGTCCTCGTCGAGCAGCGGCCCGTCGGTCCGGGCGCGTAGCGCCGCGAGCGCCCGCTCCAGCCGCGCCAGCACGTCGGCGAGCTCGAAGGACGGCGCTTCCCCCCCCGTGTGGAGCAGCCGGTAGAGGTCCAGCCCCGGGTTGCGCTCCTCGAGGAGCGCGAAGATCGCGTGGGCCACGACCTGCGTGGCGGTGACCACCGTGTAGCGCCGATACGCGCGCGCCACGGCGTCCCCGAGTTCGTTCGTGTACTCGCGATCGCGCTGCTCGTCGTAGACGGGGTGGCCGTCGCGCAGGACGAAGCGGCGCGGGTCGATCACGCGACCGTGCGCGTCCAGGCTGCGCCCCTCGCGATCCACCGGATTCCCGAAGACGTCGAGCGGCGGGCAGAAGTGGATGATGGCGCGGTCTCCGAGCGCCACGAGGTGCGAGAGGTACGCCAGCAACCGTGAGGGCTTCGTGAACTCGTCGTCGTCGATGATGTAGCGCGACTGGCCGACCTCCTTCAGGTGATCCTCGATCAGCGTCTCCGCCTCGAGAACCAGGCGATAGGAGAGCGTGCAGGGCACGACGTAGAGGTTGGGCTGCGGTCGCCCCGCCTGCAGGTTCCCGACGTAGGCCCTCACGGCCGTTCCGAGCAGCCCCTTTTTGAGGTGCTGTTCGACCACGCCGCTCCGGCTTCGCGTGCCGCCGGGGAAGAAGATGTTGTGGCACCCGAGCTCGAGCGAGCAGGTGGCGAACTCCTTGAGCACCTCTTTATAGAGCGCCGCCTGCCGCAGGCGGTCCACCTTGTAGGCCCCCAGGTTGTGCATGAAGAGGGAGATGAGCGGGTTCGAGAAGAGGTGCGCGCTCGCGCCGTAGAGCAGCGGCGGCAGACCCATCTGCGAGAAGAGATACCCCATGAGGAGCGGGTCCAGGTTCGAGAGGTGCGTCGGCACCACGACCAGCGTGCCGCGCTCCCGCAGCGCGTGAAAGTGCTCGAGCTGGCCCTGCACGCGGAGCTGCCCTGCGAGACCCTCGCGAAGGGCGTTCCCCTCGAGCAAGGCCGCGGGGTGGGTCGCATGCGCCAGCACGGCCACCGCGCGCGGGACGAAGCCGGTCGCCACCCGGTAGACGGGCTCGCTGAAATGGCCCGTCACCTGATTCGCGTAGTGCTGGACGAGCTCGCCGACGAGGCCGACGCGCTCCTGCGGCGCGACGTCCTTCAGTCGGTGACCCAGGTCGCCGAGAAACGCCTGCTCGGCACGTATGCTGCGTCCCTTGCGCCGGAACTGCCGAAGCCGTCGTCGCTCGTGATAAAGCGCGTCCTCGAGGGGCGGCCGGAGGTCCTCCCCCTGCTCCCCACGCTCGCGATACCGGGCCCGAAGCCGGCTCACGACGAGCTCTCGAATGCGGTCGTTCTCTTGCGGCCCCACGATGCCTCTACCCTAACCCCTATGCCATTCGGGTAGCGAGCTTTGCGCGGAGCGAGAGGGGCGCACGCGGCTCCCTTGCGCCCTCCCACTTTTGCCCTTTCGCGCGCGGCCGACTGAGCTATCATCCCGCCCTTAACCCACTACGGAGCAAGGGGAGAAACCATGAGACGAATTGCGCGCAACGTGCCCCTGACGTTGGCCCTGGCTCTCGCGGCGCTCGCGCCCGGGCTGGCCCAGGCCCAGACGGCAACCATCTACGTTTCCAAGAGCGGCAACGACACGACCGGCGACGGCACGGCCGCGGCCCCCTTCGCGACCATCTCACGCGGCGAAGGGGAGCTCGCCCCGGGCGAGATCCTGGAGATCGGAGCCGGCGTCTACGACGAGCAGCTGAACGTCGACCACGGCGGAAACCCGTCCCAGCCGGCCATCATCCGCGCGGCCAGCGGGGCCACGGTGATCATCCAGGGCTCACGGGGGGGAGGCTCGCCGCGGCCGGCCACCTCGGGCGAGGCGCTGGTCGCCATCACGACCGATCACGTCACGCTCCAGGGGATCGAGATCCGGCACTCCAACGGCACGGGGCTGCGGATCTCCGACGCGAGCAACGTGAAGATCGTCAACTGCAAGGTTCACGACAACGACCGGAGCGGCGTGGAGTTCGATGGCTCGGGTACGTCGATCACGAGCGGCTGGCTGCAGGACTCGCAGATCTACTCCAACGTGCTGGTGAACAGCGGCCACACCTCCACCTCCACGCCCAGCCACGCGGTCGTGGTCTACCTGGCCAACAACGTCCAGGTCACCGGCAACACGATCTATACGAACCACCACACGGGCGTCTTCGTGGCCGAGAGCAGCGGCGCGCTGGTGCAGAACAACACCATCCGCGACAACTTCGTGGACAACGTCTACATCATGGAGTCCTCGACGGCTAACGTGGCCCGGAACCGGGTCTACTGCACCACCGGCGCCGGTTTCGACTCGGCCGGGTTCCGGCCGAACGGCATCGCCTTCGAGGACAGCGCCACCTCCACCGGTCATCAGGTGACCAACAACCTGGTGCGCAACTGCGGGCTCTCCTTCACGTGGCTCGCCGGGGGCACGGGCGCGGGCATGAAGAACACCGTGATCGCCAACAACACCTTCGTGCTCGGACAGCAGCACGGCGTCATCCTGGACGGCGGCGCCCATGCGGGGGCGTTCTTCCGCAATAACCTCGTCATGCAGTCGGCCGGCGACATGATCGACGTCGGCACGCCGAGCACCGGCATCGCCTTCTCCCACAACGCCTGGTACGGCGGCGCCACCGCCCCCGTGGCACCGATCGCGCA
Source organism: Deltaproteobacteria bacterium (assembly GCA_020848905.1). Lineage (NCBI taxonomy): Bacteria > Pseudomonadati > Myxococcota > Myxococcia > Deltaproteobacteria bacterium. The sequence continues at coordinate 375,134 of JADLHG010000045.1, read as the reverse complement.
GAGCTCGGACGTGACGACGGATTGCCTCCTCGTGAACTCCGGCGACGCAGCCGCCGCGGCGACGAGCTTCCAGATCGCCGCAGGCTCGCCCTGCCGCGACAAGGGCACGGCCGTCACGCAGGTCACCACCGACTACTTCGGCACGGCGCGGCCGCAGGGCGCGGCCTACGACATCGGCGCGCACGAGGCCTCCGGCGCCGCGACGGCCGACGCGGGCGTGAAGGTGGATGGCGCGGTGAAGACCGACGGAGCAGTCAAGACCGACGGCGCGGTCAAGACCGACGGCGGCATCAAGACCGACGGCGCGGCCAAGACCGACGGTGCGGTGAAGACCGACGGCGCGGCCAAGACCGACGGTGCGGCCAAGACCGACGGCGCGGCCAAGACCGACGGCGGCGTCAAGACCGACGGTGCGGCGCCCACGGCCGACGGCGCGGCGGCGAAGGACAGCGCGGCGCCCGCGGGCGACGGCAGCATCGGCGGCGACAAGGGCACCACCTCGAGCGGCGGCTGCAGCTGCCGCGTGGGCGAGGACTCGGCCTCGATCGGCTCTATGCTCGGCCTGCTCGCGCTGGCGCTACTGCTGCGCGGCCGGCGCCGGAACGGGCGCTAGCTCTCCGCGTTCCTGGCGGCCCGCCCGGCGCGGCGGGCCCTTCTCCTCCAGCTCCCCCAGCCCAGCAAAACCGCAAGCCACGGGTTCCAGCCCGACGAGCCGAAGCTCGTTCCTCGCCCGCCCACCTCGCATCCCGACCTCGGGGCCACCGCCTCGCCACCATCCGGCCCGGCGTCGCGGCGTACGGTCATCGGCCGATCCGTGGGACGCGCGTCGGGCCCTGCATCGGCCTGCGACGCTACCGGCACGGCCGCGGCCCAGATCGTGACTGTCGCCGGAGGCCGGGCGCGGTAGGTCACGAAACGCTTCCCCTCGGCGTTCGCGGGCGCGGACAGCACGACGAGAGCGGGTCCGAGCCCCGTGACGTTCACCTCGGCCCAGGTCTCGGGCAACTCGGTGCGCAGGGACAGCGGAGGACTCGCGGCCGGAGCCACGAACTCCAGCACGAACTGCCGGGGCCCGCGCTCGAGGACCTTCACGCCGGCCCCGGTGCGGGCCCGCACGTACCGCGCCGCCTCCCCGAAGGGCGCGACCCAGAGCGCGCTCCCCGCCGCCGCCAGGTGATCCACGAAGGCCACGTACCGCTCGAGGGGAACCGGCTCCCAGCCCTCGTGGCTCGCGGGATAGCGCTGGACCGCGTCGACGACCCCGTGGACGCCGACGACCAGCCAGCCGCCGGACTTCTTCACCTCGTCCACCCAGCCGTTCATCTCGGCGAGCGGCGTGGCCGCCAGCGGATGCCTGGACTGCACGAGAAACATGGTTTGAGGTGTATCGGGATTCGTCTTCTCCCCGCCGGTCCGCGCGGCCTCGTAGCCCGCCTGCTCCACGGCCAAGGCCGTCGCGGCCGAGGACTTCGAGAAGGGAAAGCCGAAGGTCCTCCCGTGCTCAGGCCCGATCACCTTCTGGATGCGCGCGCGGGAGGTCTCGAGCTCCTCCTTCACCTTCGCCGCGTCGAGCTCGGTCAGGCCCACGTGATTCACGGTGTGCGAGCCGATCTCGTGCCCCGCCGCGGCAACGGCCTGCCAGGCGGGCCAGAGGTTCTCCGCGTCCATCCAGCTCGTAATGAGAAAGAAGGTCCCGCGGTAGCCGCGCGAGGCCAGGAGCGGCGCCATATAGCGCCACTGGTTCGCGTAGCCGTCGTCCATGGTGACGCTCACCGCCGCGCGTGCGCCGTCGGGCCAGGTGAGGACCTGCGTGTCGCCGGGCTCGGCGCTCGCAGGAGCGGCGAAGCCGGCCAGCATCGCGGAGCCAAACACAGTGAACCAGCGCCAACGCATCGGTAGCCTCCAGGGTAGCTGCGCTCAAGCGCGCGCGAACGTCGGACACCTTCCTACGGATACGGCGGCGTGCAGCTCGCAAGGCCGCCCGGACCGTCGTGGGTGACGATGGCGCAGGCTCCGACGGGGTCCATCGCGCAGAGCTTCCAGGCATAGGGATTGGGGGACGTCGAGTGGATGTCCCTCCAGCAGACCCAGCCCGTCTTGTTCGAGAAGCAGGGATCCTGAAGGTGGTACTCCGCCCTGCAGGCGCACCGGGGCGCGCTGACGAGGTAGTCGGCGGGATAGCCGTTCACCGGCCCGTGGCCCGGGTAGCAGAAGCGGTTGTTCGTCAGTCCAGCTCCCCCCTGTGGAGGATAATAGGGGCGTGCGCAGCTCTCGAGGTGCTTCCAGCGCCGGCAGCCGTTCTCGTCCGCCTCGCAGAGGCTGAGGTACGTGCCGTCGCAGCCCGTCGCGTTCACCGTCGGACAGGCGTGGTTGCAGGGCGGCTTGGGCTCGCAGCGAAAGGTCACCGGGTTGCACGAGCGGGGCTCGGTCTTGCCTCGTTCCGGCTTGCAGTCGCAGACGATATCCTTCTTGTTGCACTCGTCTCGGAGCTTGCAGCTCACGATCGGGTCGTCGGGAGGCGCGCACGTGGGTGGCGGCGGACAGCGGGTCACGCGGATCGAGGCCACCGCCGGCCGGCGCGGCCGCGAGGTGAGCCAGACCTTCACCGAGAACACCTTGTCGTCTACGTCGGGCGCCGTCCACGTCGCGGTGGTCGAGCCGTCCTGCGCCCGCAACGTTCCGCCATCAGCCGACCAGCGCAGATCGGCCGCATTGCCGTTCTCGACGATCGCCTCGAGCAGCACGTCCAGCTTGGCCCGGACGGTGGTCTGCCTCGGCGCGATACGCACCGTGGGCAGCTTGCAGCGCGTGCCGAGGAGCGCCTTGCGACGGTCGGCGTCGCCCTGATAGATCGACGAGTAGGCGTAGTAGCAGAGCACCTCGAGGTCCTCGACCTGCCCCTCGTCCAGCGTGACACGCGCCCCCTCGGCGATATAGGCCACCTCCCCCACCGCGGGGAACGGCGGCCCCGAGCCGTCGAGATCGAAGGCCTCGGGGTGCTCGTCGGGCACGGTATAGCCGTCTCCGTTCAGGTCGTAGCGGTCGAAGACGCGCCCGCTCGACCAGCTCGTCATCTTCTGCTCCCAGATCGCGAGGTCCTTCTCGTCGAAGCGCCCGTCGGGGTCGTTGCCGCTCGCCCCACCTCCGACGAGGTCCATGAGGGTCGCGCGCCGTGACTCGTTGAGGCTGCCGACCCCCGTCAGCGAGGCCCAGTACGCGTTGACCGTCCCGAGCCGCGCGGGCTCGAAGGAGAGCAGAGGCAGCGCGGCGATCGTTCTGCCCTCCAGGTTCCAGTTGAGATTCCAGAGCCACGCCGCGAGCCCCGCGAGCTGCGCCGCGGCGGCGACCGTCGAGCTCACGAGCAAGCGGCCCGAGGCGCAGAGGCTCGCGCTCGGCTCGCAGTAGCCGGGGATCGCCTCGCCCACCGCGCGCACCTCGGAGGGCTGCGCGGAGAAGGAGGCCTCGTCCCATCCCCCGGCCACGGTGGCTCCTGCCACGAGGAGGTTCAGGCTGCGCTGGCGGTTCTGCTCGGGCGAGAGACCCAGGATGCGCTGCACGTCGGCCTGCTGCCGCTCGGCCTCGGTGAAGAGCTGGGTGAAGTCGCCCCCGTTCGCATCCAGGTTGAAGGCCGAGTTCCAGACCGCCGTCTCCTCGGGCGGCGGCGCCGTCCCCTGGGCCCGGCGCTTGCCCGCCGACGAAACGACGAGCAGCCTGCGCTCGAGGAGCTTCGCTTGAAGCCGGGCGGTGAGCGCATAGCCCACCCGCTGGAGCTTCGAGAGCTGGGCGAAGCTCAGATTGTTCCAGGTATGGCGCCAGAGGAGCACGGTCCGCCCCGTAGGCTCCATCCGGGCGGCGGCATCGAGCGTCGCGGTATGGATCTGGGAGTAGTCCCAGCGCGTCCCGAGCGGCACTCCCCAGGTGATCATCGACTCGCCGGCCTTGGCGTTCATCCCCGTCAGGCCGCTCCCGTTGAAGTCGGCGGCCGCGACGCTGCTCAGGTAGACGCCGGAGCCGTCGAAGGTCCCGGAGAGCACGAAACCTCCCGTGTCCACGAAGCGCTGAGAGGAGATGTCCGGATGGGCATTCGCGGTCGCGAACTGCCCCGGGATGAGCAGGTTCAGCGTGCCGACCGGACGCGCGATCACGAGCGCTTTCAGGTTCCACGCCGCCGGCAACCGCATCGCCTCGTGGTGCGCGAGGTCCTCGCCGCTCGGAGAGGAGGGTGGCCTCAGCGCGGCCTTCTTCTGCCCGAGCCCCGTCACGGGCGTCGCCGACGCGTCGGCCTTCGGGACCGGACGCGGCTCAAAGTCGGGGTCGCTCACGACGTAGGTCGGGGCCACGTCGGCGAAGAGCCCCGTGCCTCTCAGGCGTCCGGCGAGCTCCTCGGCCGCGGCGCGGTCCGCCACGCGCGGCATGGCCAGCGTAAGGGTGAGCAAGCCCGGCGCGCAGGCCGCCACGCGGACCTTGTGGGTCTCGAGCGCGCCGTTCAGCGGGCCGACGAGGGTGCCCGGCAAGAGCATCGCGGCGAGACGCGTGTGGACAAAGCCGTCAGGGGCCACGTCCTCTGCCTTCGCCCCGGGTGAAAAGAGGCGCGGGAGCGCGCCGGTCGCAGCGGCGCCGATCGGGCCCTCGATCTTGGTCAGCCCAACCCCATCGTCGGAACCGGGTCCAGCGTCGGGGCCAGGCCCGCCTCCCGGATCGGTCGCACAACCGGCAAGCCACACGCTGAGAACCGCAATCGGCGCCAGGGCGCCTCGGCCTCGCCGCACCGTCATGCCTCCCTCGCGGACGTAGTTTTCCCAAGTCTAGAGGAGAGCCCCACCGACGGTCAACGCGACCGTCCCGGGTGTTGCGCTCCCGCGCGCCGCCGTGGTACGCGGCGTCGACCACCACGGAGGCCCAACGGTGACGACGCTCGCGAAAATGGTCTTCCGCCTCGCCCTGCCGCTGGTATCGACGAGCCTCGCGGGCTGCGCCCACGTCGAGGCCGTCAACGTGGACGACCTCCCGCAGAGCCAGGTCGACAGCGCCACGCTGATCCAGAAGGGGGACGTGCTGCGCGTCGAGGTGGCGCAGGCCAAAGAGCTCAACCTGAAGCGCATCTCCGTGGGCGAGGACGGCAAGCTCGCGCTCCCGAAGCTGGGTGACGTGCTGGTCGAAGGCCTCACCGAGGCGGGTGCGGCCAAGGCCATCGCCAAGCTCCTCGCCAACCAGGTGCCGGGCGCCGTCGTCAGCGTGCGCGTTCGCGAGGGGCGCGCGATGAAGATCGCCGTGCTCGGCGAGGTCCGCCGACCAGGCGTCCACAAGCTCCCCACGGGGAGCACGGTGCTCCACGCGCTGGCCGCCGCCCGCGGCCTGACCCCGTTCGCCGACGACGACCGCATCCTGCTCCTGCGGCAAGGCCGGCGCGAGCGCCCGATTCGCTTCGCCTACAAGCGGCTCGTCGGGGGCGTGGGACGGGGGGCCGCCTTCGTCCTGCAGCCCGGCGACGTGGTGGTCGTGGAGTAGCCCGTGGGGCTCGCGCTCCTGCTCTTCGCGGCGGGTCTGGCGGCTGGGTCGCCGCCCCCCCGCTTCGCACAGCTCTTCCTGCGCACCGAGCCCAGGATGAGCACCGACGTCGATTCTGCGCGCGGTGCCGCCTTCGAGCTGGACCTCTTCCCGCGTGCCCTTGCTCGCCTCGGCGGCAGCCGGCAGACCCTCTCCTTCGCCTATGGACCCCGGCTCACGCTCCCCACGGACGGCACCAGCTTTCGACACCTGCACCGCGGGGAGCTGGGCTACGACGCCGCGCTCCATCGCAAACTGCGGCTGCGCCTCCGACAGCGGGTCGAAGTGGGAACGAAGGACTTCCTGCATCCGGTCGCGCTCCTCGGCAAGGGTCCCGACGCGGGGATCGCCGCGTTCGCCGAGCGGGACACCGCCGACGGAGGCGAGGCCGAGCCCGCCGTCGAAGACGCCGCCTCAGAGGCGCGTGGCGAGATCGGGCCCGAGGAATCGGAGCCAGTCGGCGACGCACCCGCGCGAGCCGCCCGCACCATCGCAGGAGACGACGACGATGGGCTGCAGGACGATCTCCCGACCGACCCAGCCATCCACTGGCTGTTCCTCCAGACGGAGCTCGCCCTGGAGCTCGACGCCACACGCACCCAGCGCTACGGGCTCACCCTCGGAATGCGGCGCAGCGGCGCGCTCTACGCCAAGGAGCGCGGTCACTACCCGGAGCGATTGGCCCCGAGCCTCGCGCTCGACGGGCTCTGGCGCCTGAGTCCGAAGGATCGCCTCCACCTCGGTCTGCTCGGCGAGCTGGACCTCTTCACGCCGGGGAGCGAGGTCGGCCTCGGCCGCGCCGACCTGGCCTGGCTGCGCGCGTTGACCTCCACGACGGATCTCCGGCTCGGCGTCGGCCTCGGGCTCTGGCACAGCACGGACCCGAAGGCGCCCTACGAGGTCCAGCTCTCGCCGGTCGGCCGCGTGGGACTCCTCCAGCGCTTCCCCCTCCGCCGGGGCCAGCTCGCGCTCGAGCTCTCGGGGAGCCTCGCGCCGTACGTCAGCCCCTTGCTAGGCCGCACCGACCCGCGCGTCGCCGGGAGTGCGCAGCTGACCTTCAGCTCCGCGCTCGGTCCCTACGTCGCGGTGACAGGTAACGTGAGCAGCCGCCTGCTGGACTGGTCACCCGATGGGCTGCAGAGCCTGAGCTCCGTGGCCGTGGGTCATCGCTTTCGCCGGGTCGCGAGCATCGAGCTCGGGGCCCGCGCCCTCGTGCGCATCGTCCCCCACCCGCCAGGACGCGACGCGGGAGAGGAGGACGAGCGTTTCACCCTCTTCGCCGCGGTGCTCCTCGACACCGGCCCCCTCTTCTGACGCCAGTTGGGGTTGGACAGGCCCCCCCCGCCGTTGTATGACAACCATCGCCTATGAATCCCTGGTTGATCCTCATCGGACTTCTCGTGCTGCTCTGGCTCTGGTACTCGAGCCGCGGCACCGCCGCCACCCAGCGCGGCATCCTGTCCTTCGGCAAGAGCCGCGCGCGCGAGGTCACGAACGAGAAGGTGACCTTCAAGGACGTGGCCGGCGTGGACGAGGCCCTGGAAGAGCTCCAGGAGGTCGTGGACTTCCTCAAGCACCCGGACCGCTACGCGCGCCTCGGAGCCCGCATCCCGAAGGGCGTCCTGCTGGTGGGCCCCCCTGGCACCGGCAAGACCCTTCTCGCGCGGGCGGTGGCCGGCGAGGCGGGGGTCCCCTTCTTCCAGATGTCGGGCTCCGACTTCGTCGAGATGTTCGTCGGCGTGGGCGCGGCCCGCGTGCGCGACATGTTCAAGAAGGCCCGCGAGAGCGCCCCCTGCATCGTCTTCATCGACGAGCTGGACGCCCTGGGCAAGGCGCGCAGCGCGGGGGCCATGTCGCACGAGGAGCGGGAGCAGACGCTGAACGCGCTCCTCGTCGAGATGGACGGCTTCGATCCGACGAGCGGGGTGATCATCCTCGCCGCCACCAATCGCCCTGAGATTCTGGACGGCGCCCTGCTCCGCGCGGGGCGCTTCGACCGAAACATCATGGTCGACCGTCCGGAGAAGGAAGGGCGCCGGCGCATCCTCGAGATCCACATGCGCGGGGTGACCGTGGACGGAGCCATCGACCTCGACGCCGTGGCCGGCCGCACGCCCGGGTTCGCCGGCGCCGACCTGGCGAACCTGGTCAACGAGGCCGCCCTCCTCGCGGCACGGCGCGGCAAGACCACCGTCACCATGTCGGAGTTCGACGAAGCCATCGAGCGCGTCCTGGTGGGGCTCGAGAAGAAGGGGCGGCTGATGAACCCCGCCGAGCGCCGCATCGTGGCCTTTCACGAGCTGGGCCACGCGGTCGTGGCCGAGACGCTGCCCGGCGCGAACCCGGTGCAGAAGGTGACCATCGTGCCGCGCGGCATGGGGCTCGGCCTCACCTGGCAGCGCATCACCGAGGACCGCTATCTCCTCACCGAGTCCGAGCTCCTGGATCGCATCTGCGTGCTCCTCGGCGGTCGGGCGGCCGAGATGCTCTTCATCGGTCAGCCCAGCACCGGCGCCCACGACGACCTGACCAAGGCCACCGAGCTGGCGAGCGACATGGTTCGCAAGTACGGCATGAGCGAGCTCGGCTCGCGCACCTTCGACAAGACGCGCGCGCTGCTCGTGAACGCCGAGGTGGCCGCGGCCACGCCGCGCGAACACGGCGAGCGCACCGCCGAAGAGATCGACAAGCAGGTGGCGCGCATCGTCGAGGAGCAGCTCGAGCGGGCGCGCACGACCCTCACCGCGCGCCGCCCGGTGATCGAGCAGCTCGCGGGGCGCCTCCTCGAGGTGCAGCAGCTCAGCGGGACCGAGCTGCGTCAGGCGCTCGGGCTTCCGGAGCCCAGCGAGCAGAAGGGGGAGCCCGTGGTGCAGCAGCCCGACGCGCCACCGGCCGGCTCCCCCGGCGAGCCCGACGCGATCGCCCCCCGCATCTCCGTGTCGACGAACTGAGCCCAGCTAGGGGGCGCCGAGTTCCTTGACGTAGTCCGCGAAGCTCGGGAAGGCGATGTGCGGGCAGCCCTTGGCGCCCGTCGCGTCGTCGGGACACCCCGCGCCGGCCCACTCGTAGGTCCGCTGCATCACGTCCCAGTAGGAGTGCCCGGTGCGGTCCGTCTCCCAGTACGAGAAGTGCGCGCCGATGTTCCAGGCGGGGATCTCGTCGCGCCGCGCGTAGAGGCGCAGGATGCTGTCCTTGTACTGCGAGGCCATGGTGGCCGCGGGGAGCCCGAAGTCCGAATAGACCGAGTCGAAGGGCATCGGCCAGTTCTTGTTCAGCACGCCTGCAGGCCGCGCGCTCATCACGCCGAACTCCCAGAGGGACCGCAGGGGCCCCTGCCAGCTCGCCTTGATCTTGCCCGGCGCCTCGACGGGCCTCGGCTGGCTCGCATCGTAGAGGTAGCCGCGATCCCCCATGACCTGATAGGTGCTCCCGTTCACCGCCAGATACGGGGCGCGGAAACCCTTCATCTTGTAGCGCTTGAGCAGCCCGGCCTTCACCGCCGCCGGCTCCGCGGTCCCGTCCGCGCGAAAGAGCGTCTGACCGTCGACGACGACCGGGAACTCCGGCACGGGGAGGCAGTAGTCCTTGAAGGTCCCGCTCCAGCCCGGGCCGCCGCAGCCGTAGCCCTTGGGACAGGGCAGGCTGCTGTTGCAGAGCTGGCTGCAGTAGGCCTTGCCGTCGGCGACGGGGATACATAGCCCCGAGGAGCAGGTCTGGAGATCGGTCGGGTCGGTCTTGCGCGAGGGGTCGCACTCGGCACCCAGCGCGCGGTCATCGGTGGCCGGCGAGGTCCAGCGCGGGAAGAGCGCCTTGCCCTCCTTGTCGCGCACCGGCTCGAAGAGCGTGGAGCCCACGAGCGCGTCCATCTGCTTGAAGTCGGTGTTCCACTGGCCGTAGCCCCACTTACCCCCGTCCTCGTGGAACATGCTGTGGGTGCCGATCTCGTGCCCCTCGTTCACCGCCTGCTGCGTGAGCGCGATGCGCACGAGCACCTCGGAGGCGTTCTTGCCCCAGCCGAACTGCCCGCGGGGCGGGGGGATGCCCACGTCGGGCTGGCCGTCCCCGTTCTCGTCGGCGGTCTTCGGGAAGTTCTCCACGTTCACGCAGCGGTTCTTGCTATCCCAGCGCGTGCAGATGCGCGCGTAGTAGTACGACCCGTTGATGAAGTAGGTGAAGTGCGGCTTCTGCCCCGAGCTCCGCTCGACCCGCCGGGCGAGCTCCATCGTCTCGGTCCACATGCGGAAGTTCTGGCTTCCGTCGAAGGAGCCCATGAAGCGGAAGGGCTCCGAGGGCGTGCACTCGGCGAAGACGCCGGAGGGGAGGCAGAACTGCCAGCGTCGCGTGCCGCAGACGTTGGGCAGCGTCCCCTTGCCCCAGCAGGCGTAGTCGCAGGCCTTCCCCGCCAGATCTCCGAGCTCCGGGCGGGGCGAACCTTCGGGCGCCTTCGCGGGACAGCTCGGGTCGTCGGCTTTCCCGCGAACTCGCGAGCCGCCGGCGAGCTCCCCATCCGGGGCGCCGCAGGCTGAAAGCGCCGAAGCCGCGAGCGTGCCCAAGAGCAGCGCCGGCAGCCAGGGCCGCCGGCCAACACGAACACCCCGGTACCGACCCGACGTGCGCAAGAAGCCCTCCATGGGATGAAGTCGTTCGGGCGAGAGAGCAACGCCCGTGCCGCGGCGAACGCGGCGTAATCCGAGTCACCGGCCGGCCGCCGATCCCCGGTTCTGAACGATCGCGGAGGCAGCCTTCGCCGAATCGGAGAGAACCGCCGGTGGGTGGGATCGTGCCGCGCCGGCCGCCCGCTCCCGGAGCCAAATTGATCGATATCAAGCCGAGCGCGTCGCCGCGCTCATACAACAAACGCGTTATTTCGCATTGTTACACGCGCTGATTGACTGTACTGACGTGTCAGTCTACTTTTTCAAGGTTCGCACCGTGCGACGTCCGCCGGCCGCCCGAACCGGGGCCGGCGGCCCTCGACCCGACTGGAGGCGCCATGGAAACCCAGACCCCGTCTCAGACCGCACGCCGTCCGGACCCCGAGCTTCAGGAGCTCCTCACCCGGGAGCGAGACCGCCTCGAACGCGAGGCCGGCCTCGCGCCCGCACACATCGATCACTTCCGCCGCCCCGAGGAGCTCCCCTTCACCGCCGCCGAGCGACCTCACACCACGGTGCTGATCGGCGGGCTCAGCCTGCGGCACGACGCGCTCATCAAGGCCGGCCTCGAAGGGCTCGGCTACCGCATCGACACCGTCCCGGTTCCCCGCAAGGCCGACTTCCAGGCGGGTAAGGAATACGGCAACAACGGGCAGTGCAACCCGACCTACTTCACGGTCGGCGCGCTGGTGAACCTCCTCAAGCGGCTGCGCGACGAGGAGGGGCTCTCCGCGGAGGAGATCACGCGCCGCTACGTGTTTCTCACCGCCGGAGCGTGCGGCCCCTGTCGCTTCGGCATGTACGAGGCGGAATACCGGCTGGCGCTGAAGAACGCGGGCTTCGACGGCTTCCGCGTGATGCTCTTCCAGCAGGAGGGGGGGCTCGACCAGGCCACCGTCGAGGCGGGGCTCGACATGAACCTCTCCTTCTTCCTCGCCATGCTGAACGGCATCTTCATCGGAGACCTCTTGAACGAGGTCTCGTACCACATCCGTCCGTACGAGGTCGTGCCCGGCCAGACCCAGCGCGTGATCGACCGCTGCCTCGCCCTCTGCGAGGATGGGCTGCGCGGCCGAGGCTACGACCAGATCCGCGGCGGCCGCGTCGCGGGCCTGCTGAGCAAGGTGGCCCCCCTCAAGGGCGCCGACGAGGCGCAGCAGTTCCTCGACCAGCTGATGGGCGACTACTACCAGGACCTCCTTCGCCGCTGTGCCGCGATCATCGACGACGAGATCGAGGTGGACTACACGCGGGCGAAGCCGATCGTGAAGATCACGGGCGAGTTCTGGGCCCAGACGACCGAGGGGGACGGCAACTTCAACATGTTCGCCTTCCTCGAGCGCGAGGGGGCCGAGGTCCTCGTGGAGCCGGTGGTCACCTGGCTCGGCTACCTGCTGCGGCAGGCCAAGGTCAAGGCCAGCGACGAACGCGGCCTCGACGAGACGCAGACGCCCCTCTCGCGCTTCGACCTGCGCGGGCGGCTCGCGCGCGAGGCGCGCTACGGCAAGACGCGGCTGCTCCTCGAGGTCGCGGACCGCATCCTCCACCGGGAGTACGACCGGCTGCGGCGGGCTCTCGGCGGCACCGCGCACGAGCCCGTCTGCCAGCTCGAGCTCGAGCGCCTCGGGCACCCCTTCTACAACAGCCGCTCCGGCGGGGGCGAAGGGCACCTCGAGGTGGCGAAGAACATCTACTACTCCACCCAGGGGCTGGCCCACATGGTGCTCTCGCTCAAGCCCTTCGGCTGCATGCCCTCCACGCAGTCGGACGGCGCGCAGGCCGCCGTGGTCAGTCGCTACCCCGACATGATCTACCTGCCCATCGAGACGAGCGGCGAAGGGGACATCAACGCGCACAGCCGGGTGCAGATGGCGCTCGGCGAGGCGAAGGCCAAGTCCAAGACCGAGCTGCGAGAGACGATCGCCAAGACCGGCTACACGCTAGAGGAGCTCCAGAGCTACGTCGCCGAGCACCGCGAGCTGCGGCGCCCCTTGCTCGACCTGCCCCACCCCGAGGGTGTCGCGGGACGTGCCGCGCGCTTCTACCTGCTCGTGGCGGAGCGCATGCGACGGGAGGCCGGCGCACGTCGTCGCGTGAGGAGCGCCTGATGTCCCGCCCGAGCGCGCCCGCGAAGCCCGAGGTAGCCCCCCGCTCCTTCACCGCCACCGCGGCTCATCCTCAAGGCCTGATGGTCGGCCTCGACGTCGGGAGCACCACGGTGAAGGCCGTAGTGGTGGACCCCGTCACCGACGAGCTCCTCTGGAAGGACTACCAGCGCCACGACACGAAGCAGCCGGAGAAGTGCCTCGACTTCCTGGAGCGCATCGTCGCGGCGTTTCCGGGGGTGCCCGAGACAGCGTTCCGGATCTTCATGACCGGCTCGGGCGGGACGGCGGTCGGCCGGCTGATCCACGCCAAGTTCGTCCAGGAGGTGAACGCGGTCTCGCTGGCGGTGGAGAAGCTCTATCCCGACGTCCAGAGCGTGGTGGAGCTCGGCGGACAGGACGCGAAGATCATCGTCTTCAAGGAGGACCCCGAGACCGGGAAAAAGAAGAAGCTCCCTTCGATGAACGACAAGTGCGCCGGCGGCACCGGCGCCGTCATCGACAAGATCAACGCCAAGCTCAAGATCCCCGCCGAACAGCTCTGCCAGATGGGCTACCGCGGGCTGAAGCTCCACCCCGTGGCGGGAAAGTGCGGCGTCTTCGCCGAGACCGACATCAACGGCCTCCAGAAGCAGGGCGTCCCCCCCGACGAGCTGATGGCCTCGCTCTTCGAGTCGATCATCCAGCAGAACCTGGCCGTGCTGACTCGCGGCAACACGCTGCGACCGAAGGTGCTGCTCCTCGGCGGGCCCAACACCTTCATCCGCGGCATGCGCGAGTGCTGGGAGGAGAACATCCCGCAGATCTGGAAGGAGCGGGGCGTCCCCGTCCCCGACGGAACGACGGCCTCGGATCTGATCCTCGTACCGGACAACGCGCAGTACTTCGCCGCGCTCGGCGCGATCGAGTTCGGCAAGCAGGAGGTGGAGGACGCGCCGAACCTCGGCGTCTTCGCCGGCACGGAGCCGCTGAAGTGGTACCTCGAGGTGGGGCGCAAAGAGGAGAAGCAGGGCAAGGGAGCGGGAGGCGGCCTCGCACGCTCGAGCGCCGAGCTCGAGGAGTTTCGCGCCAGGTACGCGCCGGAGCGCTGGCAGGCCCCGCGCTTCGCCCCCGGAACCGTCGTCGAGGGGTTCGTGGGCATCGACGGCGGCTCCACGAGCACCAAGGCCGCCCTCGTTGGCCCGGACAAGCAGATCCTCGCCAAGGCGTACCAGCTCTCGAAGGGAAACCCCATCGAGGACACGATGGACATGTTCGCGGCGCTCGAGCGGCAGGTGGCCGAGCAGGGGGCCACGCTCCGGATCCTCGGCGTCGGCACCACCGGCTACGCCAAGGACATCCTGAAGGACGTGCTCCAGGCGGACGTCGCGCTCGTCGAGACGGTGGCGCACACCGAGGCCGGACTGCACTTCTTCCCCGAGACCGACGTGATCGTCGACGTGGGCGGCCAGGACATCAAGGTCATCATCCTCAAGAACGGGCAGGTGAAGGACTTCAAGCTGAACACGCAGTGCTCGGCCGGAAACGGTTACTTCCTGCAGAGCACCGCGTCCGGCTTCGGCCTCTCGGTCTACGACTACGCGGACACAGCCTTCGCGGCGGAGGCGATGCCCGAGTTCGGCTACGGCTGCGCCGTCTTCATGCAGTCGGACATCGTGGACTTCCAGCGCCAGGGCTGGCAGGCGGGGGAGATCATGGCGGGGCTCGCCGCCGTGCTCCCCAAGAACATCTGGCTCTACGTGAGCCAGATCCCGAACCTGGCCAAGCTCGGCAGCCGGTTCCTCCTGCAGGGGGGCACGCAGCACAACCTCGCCGCCGTGAAGTCGCAGGTCGACTTCATCACCTCCCGTTTCAAGGGGACGGGGGTCGAGCCCGTCGTGACCGTGCACCCGCATTGCGGCGAGAGCGGCGCGATCGGCTGCGCGCTCGAGGCGCGGCGCCTGTGGGCCGAGCAGGGGAACGAGACGCGCTTCATCGGGACGGAGCGCGTGCGGCACCTCTCCTTCCGCACCACGCGCAACGAGGAGACGCGCTGCTACTTCTGCAAGAACAAGTGCCTGCGGACCTTCATCGACGTGCGAACGGGGCCCGCCGAAGGCGACGCGCCCACGCCCTCCGCGGTGAAGTCCAAGGTCCCCCTCGAAGCCGGGGAGTCGCGCCTCATCATCGCCACTTGCGAGAAGGGCGAGGTCGAGGACGTGACGGCGATGCGACAGATCAAGGCCGGGCTCGACGCGAAGAAGAAACAGAACCCGAACCTCCTCGCCGTGGCGGCCAAGGAGGTCTTCAAGGCACCGAAGGTCCCGGTCGTAGCGGACCCCTTGCCACCCACGGCCGAGGAGATCCGCGGCACCCTGAAGGACTCCGCGCGCCCCTCGCGTCTCCTCACGCTCGTGACGCAGCTCGCGCGCCGCAGCGTCGCAGACACCGACGAAAGGTGGCTCGACCGGGCCGGGCGCAAGCTCCTGCCCGTGGTCCAGGCCGTCGTGAACCAGGAAGCCGTCGAAAAGCGGCGGGCGCTCATGGCGCGCCGCCCCGAGGTGCGGATCGGCTTTCCCCGCGTGCTGAACCTCTACAGTCACGCCCCCTTCTTCCTGGCCTACTTCCAGAGCCTGGGGCTGCGCGCGGAGAACCTCGTCTTCTCCGACTACACGAGCGACGAGCTCTATCGCGAGGGGGCGAAGCGCGGCTCGATCGACCCCTGCTTCCCGAGCAAGATCGGGATCCCGCACGTCCACAACCTGCTGCACCACAAGCACAGCGCCGAGCGTCCGCTCCACTACCTCTTCTTCCCGATGGTGGACAGCTTCCCCTCGCCGCTGAAGGGGGCGCAGGACTGCAAGGCGTGCCCCACCGTGGTGAACTCCACCGAGTCGGTGCACGCGGCGTTCGTGAAGGAGGGCGACCTCTTCGCGGACCGCGGGATCGTCTTCAAGAAGACCTTCCTCAAGCTGGACAAGCCGCAGCTCGCGGCGCGGCAGCTCTTCCTCGACTGGAAGGACGAGCTCGGCCTGACCGAGGAGGAGTCGCAGCGCGCGGTGGTGCAGGGGCTCGCGGCGCTGGCCGACTACGACGCCGCCCGTCGACGAGAGGCCCGGGCGGTCATCGACCAGCTCGAGGCCGAGGACCGCATCGGAGTGGTGGTGCTCGCCCGCCCCTATCACAACGACCCGGGACTGAACCACGAGATCCTCGACGAGCTGCAGAAGCTCGGCTACCCCGTCTTCACGCAGGACTGCCTGCCCACTGACGAGGATTTCCTCGAGCGCCTCTTTGGCGACGAGGTGCGGCAGGGGACGCTCGAGCACCCGCTCTCGGTGCAGGACGTCTGGAAGAACAGCTACAGCGAGAACACGAACCGCAAGGTCTGGGGGGCGAAGGTCACGGCGCGCCACCCGAACCTCGTGGCGCTGGAGCTCTCGAGCTTCAAGTGCGGCCACGACGCGCCGATCTACAGCGTGATCGAGGAGATCATCGAACGCTCGGGGACGCCGTACTTCTGCTTCAAGGACATCGACGAGAACAAGCCAACCGGATCGATCAAGATCCGCATCCAGACCATCGCCTATTTCTTGAGCCGGTATCGGGAGCAGCTCGTGGCGCGCCGCCGGAAACGCGACGCCTTGGAGACGGAGCTCGCCGCGCTCGAGGAACGCCTCCGGCAGGACCGGGACCTCGTCGCACGACCGACCCCGGGGCGCCTCGTCCCCGACCCGGCCCTGGGCCTACCCCTCGGGCTGTAAATGGTCATTTGGTTCTAGAACGCCACCCCTAGTACCAGGGGAGGAGCGCGGCCTGGGTGTCCCCCACCTTCCAGGTGATCGTTCCGCCGTCGAAGGGCTGCCAGTACTTCCCCTTTCCGTCGTTGAACTCGCGATCTTTCGGGCAGCCGAGGCTTCCTCCGCGCGACCACCACTGGCGCATGATCTGCCCCTGCACCTTGAACCCCGCGCCGAAGAGCGCGCCGGCGTCGGTGCCGCCGCTGAACCTCTGGAGCAGACAGCCGGAGGCGTGGGACTCGACGTGCCACGCCGGAGCCCCGGGGGTCCACCAGGAGTCCTTCGCCGCCTTGATCTCGGGGAAGAAGCGATCCCACTCGTTGTAGGCCCACCGCAGCTCGGCGGCCGGTTTCTTCGGCGGCTTGGGCACGCAGTCCTCGTACGCCTCGCAGGGCTGCACCCCACCGGAGCAGTGGTAGCCCTTCATGCGGAGGAGCTCCATCGCCTCATCGAGCTGTCCCTCCGCGCTCGACTGCGCCGCCGAGCACGCCGCGGCGCGGTCGGCCTGCCCGGACGTGGTGCCCACGAAGCCCCGCGTGATGGGGGGAGCCGGCTTGTCGAAGGGGTTGTTCGGGTTCGCGCGCTTGCTGCAGAAATAGCGCGCGTGCACCGTCGCGCTCCAGCCGTTGGAATCCTCCTTTTCCTTGTCGCATCCCTCGGGCGCCTGGCGTCCCGAGATCTGGCGCTCCGTTTGCTCGCCGGCCTCGGGCTCCAGCGTCGCTCCACAGGCACCGAGCGCGAGCGGGACCGCGAGGATCGTCCACGGTCTGCGCACGGCGAGTCGTCGAACCTTCGTCTGCATGATCTACGGCTCCTTCGTCTTCGACCGCGGGACCATTTTCCCGCGGTCGGACGCGCCGCTGAGCAAGGGAGGTGCCACGCGGCCGTGAGGCGCGCCGGTGGAGGCGCCTCGCGCCATCTCGGAGAGATAGGGGAGCGGTGCGGACGAGCGTGCGCAACCTACGCGCGTTGGGGGGCCACGGACGCGAACGCGCGCCTTCCGAGATGCGGACCGTCGAGCGTGGGAGGAGCGCTCAGCCGGTCAGGGCGCCGCCACCGGGACGGGCAGCTGAGAGAACCCCTGACCGCCCGCGCCCTGGAGCTTGGCCTGACGGCCGGCCTCGAGGTTGCGGGCCAGGGTGTCGAGCCGGAAGAGCGACTCGGCCACCTGCACGACGCTCCAGGCGGTGTTCGTGGAACCGCTGTCGCGCTGATACGCGGGGAAGATGCTGACCTGGCTCCCGGCCGGGCGCTTCATCAGGGCGAGCCACGCCTTGAGGGGAATGGGCCCGGACGCGAGGCTGGGATCGATCACGTAGTGCGCGCGGCGGCCGTCCCCGAGCTGAACCTCCACGATGGGGGCGATGTGCCGGGTCCAGCGCACCAGCCCGGCGGGATGATTGCGCGTCGAGACCGTCAGCAGCGAGCCGCGCGGCACGGGGATCTTGTCGATCTGCTCCTGCTTCATCCCAGACTTCCGCGCCTCGGCCAGACGCTGGCCGATCGGCGTCACGATCTCCACCTTGAACATGCGGATGCCGCGGTTCGCGCCCATGACCGCCGCCGCCGTGGCGCGGTCGTGGCAGAACTCGTCGGGATAGTTCTCCCCGGGGATGCCGTCGCGCATCGCCGCGAAGAGCTGGTGCGCCTCGGTCAGGCTGGCGGCGCCGCGCAGGGCTCCACCCACGACCGGCAGGATCTTCTGCGCTCGTGCCATGACCTCGGGTTTCGCGGCCTCGAAGTTGGCCTGGTCGAGGGCCGTGCGCAGGACCGTCCGCTCCTCGGCCAGGCGACTCTCCACGCGCGTGCTCTCCGCCTTGCGCGCCGTCACCCGAGCCGGGCTCAGCCAATCCATGAACGCCGAGACCTGCTCCTTCACCTTCCCGGGGAGCGCCGTCAGGCGCGGCGCGATCTCCTGCCGATGCAGCGCCAGAAGCTCGCGGCCCCAGGCTGTCTTCTCCAGCCGCGCCGACACGCGTGCGCTGAGCGTCACGCGACGGAAGGCCGTGCTGCCGTGGTCGCGCACCTGCGCCGCGACCTCGTTCGCCCGCAGGACGCGCTCGCCGCTACCCGAGGCGCGACCCGCCACGAGCATCACGGCCTGACCCACCTCGCGGAAGAGCACCTCGTAGCCCGAGGCGGCCATCCCCTGGCTCAGCGTCACGAGGATGCTGCCGTCGCGCTGCGCCCGCGCGCGCACGGGGCTCCCCTGCTGCGCGTCGATGCGGAACTGGACCTTGGCATCGCCCCCGAGCACCTCGGCGAGCGGGGCTTTGAGCGAATGCGCCACGTCCCGCAGGCGGAGGCGTCCGAGCGTCTGCGCCTGGACCGCCACCCGGGCCCCGCGCACGAGCTGGTGCAGCTCGGCGCGAACGTCCTGGAGCTGCAGCGGCCGCCCGGGAGCCACGGCGCTCCGCCAGGGCATGGCGACGACGGCGGAGCGGCCACCTTCGGCCCGTCCGGCGGTCGGGGAAAGGACTCCTCCCGCGAGAATCACGAGCGCGGCGATAGCGGGCAGTGGGCCTGAGAACGGGCTCGAGCGGCGTCGGGCGGCGTGCATTGGGGGAGGCAAAATGCAAGGCGTAGACCAGCCGCGGCACGCGTCAGCTCCGCGAGCCGCGGCGCAACGTGGTGGAATCACGAGACTGGATCTGCGAACGGGGGACGCGGCGGCGGCTACGCTAGCCGCTCCGCTGGGGTCTGGAGCGACCAGCAGATCCCGGGGCCCGTCCCCCCGGGCGCGCCGCCGGAGGGACTACAGACAGCGCGTGCGGTAGGTGATGTGGACCGCGGCGCCGGGACCCGGCGGCAGCGCCAGCCGCACGCTGTTCGACGCGGCATCGTAGGTCCACTTGACCGGCTTGCCATCCACCGTCGCATTGACCGAGGTGGGGTCCGGCACGCGGGTCAGCGTGAACTGGTCCTGCGGCGCGAACATGCGGGACGTGAGCGTGCGCATGGCCGGCGCGTAGTCCGCGGCGCACAGATCGAACGTCTCACCGCCGGTGGCCCCGATCAGCTTCCGCAGCTTGGCCTGGGAATCGAAGCCGCACGCGCCGGTCGTCAGCAGTCCGTGCACGCGCGGACCCTGGCCGCGGAGCGGGTTCACCTGGGCCCGCAGGAAGCCCAGGATTGCGTCGGCCGTGACCGTAGATCCGTCGTCCTCGTCCGTCATGAGCAGCACCTCGAGCGCCGCGTCCGGCCGGCGAAAGCCGTAGTTGCTCCCCCGGCAGCCGCCCATCACGCAGATGTTCGGCAGCGCGCAGGCCGTGCAGCCCAGCGGGTCCACCGTGCCCGTGAAGGGCGGCTCTAGCGCGGCCCGCATCGCCGCGAAGGGGATCTCCTCCCCACCGTCGGACGAGACGGCGAAGTGCTCCTCGATCTCCCGGCCCAGATTCGGCGTCGTGGGCGTCACGAAGAGGGGGTCCCCCTGGAGTCGCCCGGGAGCGATCGCGCCCTTGACCATGCTGACCGCCCCGAGGTGGAAGTCCACGTCGCTGTGCTGGTTCGCCGCGGCGGACAGAATGGGGGCCGTGGCTTTGAGCCGGGCGGCCTCGTCCATCATGCTCCCGCTGGCGTCCAGCACGAGCAGGATGTCCACCTTGCGCTGCTTCGGCTGGTGGAAGACGTCCGTGTGGTTCAACGGGTCGACCACCGACGCGGTGATCGGCAGGATCAATCGACCGTCGCCCGCCTCGACCTCGAGCACGCAGCTCTTCTGCCCCGGCTGCTTCGGACCCAGCGTGACAGCCAGCGGTCCCGCCTGCCCCGGCGCGATCTCGCCGTAGGCCCGCGGCGCGAGGGCGAACTCGCTGCTGCAGCCGACGAGCCGCACGTTCACGAGCTTCACCGCGCGGGCGCTCCCGTTGTGCAGAAGGACCGTCTCCTGCGCGCTCGTACTGCAGCCGGACGGCACCGCGCCGAAGTGCAGCGCGGGCGGCTGCGCCGACAGCGCCGAGGGGGCCTCGAGCCGGCAGAGGGCGCTGCAGCCGTCGCCGCTGGCCGCGTTCCTGTCGTCGCACTGCTCGGCCGCGTCGAGCACCCCGTCCCCGCAGCGCGGAGGCGTGCAGTCGGGCCGACAGGGGGCGTCGGGCAGCAGCGAGTTGAGCAGGGAGCCCGCATCGCACACCTCCGGGGATTGAACGATGCCATCGCCGCAGGCGCCCTTGCCGCCGCCGTCCGCGAGGGTCTGAACGGAACCGCGGTCGGCGCTCGACGCGCTCCCGTCGCGCTGCGTCGCGAGGCCGCCGTCGTGCGTTCCGAGGAGGGTGCCGCCATCGCCCCCCTGGGGTTTGAAGTCGTCCAGGTTGCGGTCGCTACAGGCCAGCAGGAGGAGGCCGAGAGCGAAGGGTCCGAGCTGTCGCATGGGCGTTTCCTTTCGAGCAGGAGGTCCGCACGGTTCGACGCCCGAGCGCCCTCCAGGCGGAACCGCGATCAGAGGTGAAACGCCACGCCGACCTCGAATCCTCCGACAAAGGGTCCGCGCAGGCCGTCAGCCTTGCTCAGCACGACCTGACCCGCGAGCCCGACGACGGAGAGCGAGAAGGGACCGGCGATGGAGCTCTCGAAGCCCAGCCGGACGCGGTAGAGAAAGGCCGGGCTGTGCCGCGACTCGCGCGTGCCGTCGCTCCGTTCTCCGCGCTGGAAGAACCACGCCACGCCCGCCTGCAGCCCCGCCAGGGGCTGAACGCGCGGCAGGCGCCGATACCTCGCCTCGGCCAGCACGCTCGCCTCGAGCGCGTGGAGCCCGACCTTCAGCCCGTCCGCGCGCGCGTAGCTGCTGCCGCCGTAGGCGACAAGACCCCCGAGCGTGACGAAGCCGAGCCGATAGCCGTACCCGAGCCACACGCCGTGAAGCGCCGCCGCGTCGTCGAGAAAGCCGTTCGAGAGCGCGTAGCTCGCCCGGAGCAGGTGCGGCGGCGGGGCCGCGTCCTCGCCTTTGGCCGTGGCCACGAGCAACGGCCGCGCGCGGAGCTGGGCCAGATCCAGGTGGGCCCCCTCTCCGGCCCGCACCTCCACCGTTTCGGCCAGCCGGTGGCGGCCGCGCACGGTCCACACCTCGTAGCGTCCCGGCTCGAGCGCGATGCGCGTCGGACCCCGCCCGCGATGGTGGACCTCGGCCTCGAGCACCCCCGCCGGTCGACTGCTGAGATAGATCGTCGCCGGCCGCGCCGCGGTGAGCACCAGGTGGCTCGAGCGGCCGCGCAGGCGGGTCAGCACGAGCTGCCCGCGCCCCGTGAGGCTCATGTCGTAGGTCGGGTGCTGGGGGCCGGCCAGCGTCGAGGCCGTCCGCTCGAGGGTCAGGCGGTACGCGTAGCGATACGCCTCGTCGAGGGACACGCGGCCGTCGCCGGAGTCATCGGCCGCCCCGCGCAGGCCGCTCAGGAGATAGTGCGTAAAAAAGGAGGCCTGGAGCTCGTCGGATTCCTGCGAACGCTCGCTCGCGGTACTGGAGGTGATGAAGATGCGCCCGCGCGCCTTCGGGTCGTCGTCGAAGCGCACGTCCACCGCGGGCACCGCCTGGGCCCCCTTCGGTCGCGCGGCGTGCCCCGCCTGGCAGGCGTCGATGAACACCACCGCCAGCCGCACGGGGAAGCTCTGCAGGGAACGCCGGAGCTCGCCAAACTCGTAGCGGCTCCCGCCGAGGAGCAACGCGCGCTCGTCGGCGTGGCCCGAATAATAGAAGAAGAGCACCACGTCCTCGGCCACCGGGCGCAGCCGGGCCGCCAGCGCCGCGAGGCGACGCCGGAGCTCGGCCGCGCTCTGCCCGAGGAGCACCTCGGTCTCGTGGACGCCGCCGAGCTGCTCGAAGACCTGTCGCACGCGGCGGGCGTCCCGCTCGGCGTAGCGCAGCGGGATCTTCCCCGGAGCGGCGTTGTTCCCAACCACGATCGCCACGCGACGCTGACTGGCAGCGCCGGGCGCGGGGAGCGCGAGGAGCAGGAGGGCGAGAGCGAGCGCGCGCGTCGAAGCCCTCATGGCGCCCCCTTGCGCAGGAGCCAGCTCTGCTGCTCGGCGGGAAAGGGGAGCCGCTCGAGGGGCAGCTCCGCGCGGCGCGCGGGGGAGAGGCGCCGGATCTGGTCGGCCAGGGACCGCTGCACCTCGGAGGCCGGCAGCGGTCGGTCGCTCAGCAGCGCCACGAGCCGCTCGGACCCGGGGTAGGCGTCGAGACGCAGCCCCTGCGCGAGGAGCACCTTGCGGCCGGGCTGGATGGCCTGACTCGCCCCTCCTGACGCGGGGACGAGCTGCGAGATCTTGCCCGAGGCCTCGACCGTCAGGAGCAGGAGGAACCGGCGCTCGGTGCTGTAGCGCAGCGCGATGAGGTCCCCGGTCCGGAGCGGCTGACCGTCGAAGCGGAAGGACTGCGTACCGCGACGCACCGCCAGCTCGACGATCGAGTCCCCCTTCACGCGCTCGAGCGCCGCTCCACCTCTCGGCTCGAGCCCCGCGCCCGGATCGTGCACCGTCGGAGCGCCCCCGGGTCGGGGGAACACCACGAGCAGCACGGCAGCCGCCGCGACGATCGCGCCGCCGAGGCTCAGGCGCAGCACGAGCCAGCGCGGCGGGCGCGCGGACGCGGGGCGACTCGGGCGCGGGTGCCGCCCCGCGAGGGCCTCCACCGTCGGATAGCGGGCGAGAAATCCCTCGTCGGCGGAGGTGCGGGTCTCGAGACGCTGCCGGCACTCGGGGCAGCCCTCGAGATGCGCCGAGACGGCCGCGGGATCGGGAAGGGCCCCCGCCGCGAAGCGGTCGAGCGCGAACTCCGACGGATGACGGTTCAGCTCGCCCATCACAGCCCTCCACGGGCCCGCTCGAGCCGCGGGAGCTCGCGTCCCGCGCGCTCGGCGAAGCGGCTCAGCGCCTTGCGCACCCCGCGATCCGAGATCCCCACCACCTCGGCGATCTCGGGCTGCGTCATCTCGTCCACGTAATAATGGTAGGCGATCTGCACGAGCCGCGCGTCGCAGCGCTCGAGGAGCTGGACGAGCAGGTCGCGGGCCTCCACCGCCCGGGCCCCGCCTTCGCCCCCGTCGCGCGGCGCCTCGGTCCCCAGCCGCTCGTGGGCCCGACTTCGCACGCGCCGGGCGCGGAGCTGGTTCAAACAGTGGTTCGTGGTGACGCGGTAGATCCAGGTCATGAGCTCGGCCTCGCCGCGAAAGGTCGCGAGGGTGCCCTGGAGTCGCTCGAAGATGTCCTGGACCGCGTCGAGCGCCTCGTCCTGGCTGCCGAGGAGCCGCAGGCTTCGACGGTAGATCAGGGGCGCGCACTGCCGGTAGACTTCGGCCAGCCTGGCCTGGGCCAAGGCATCCTCCGCAGGGAGCTGCGCCACGAGGGCGACCGATGGAAACGCGGGAAGGAGCATCCTAGCTCAGGGTGAGACACGCGAGGGGTTGAGAATGCGGAACCGAAATCGTCCGAGCGACGGCGCGCGCCCCGGGAGGCCGGAGCGCCCCCATGACTGAGCGGGTCGAAGCCTGGAGCCTGCGTGGCCCGCAGGGGACCTTGCGCGGCTTCGTGCACCGGCCGGAGGAGCCTGGACCGGCCCCCGCGGTGCTGCTGCTCCACGGATTCACGGGGCACCACCTCGAGCAGGACCGCCTCTTCGTGCAGACGGCGCGGCGGCTGACGCGAGCGGGGTTCTTCGTGCTGCGCTTCGACTTCTACGGCTCGGGGGACAGCGATGGGGAGTTCCACGAGTGGACGCCGCTCACCGAGGTCGCAGACGCGGGCGCGGCGCTGGAATGGGTGGCAGCGGAGCCGGGCGTGGACGCGAACCGCCTGGGCCTCATCGGGCTCAGCCTCGGCGGCTGCGTGGCCAGTCTCGTGGCGGGGCAAGACCCGCGCGTGGGGGCCCTGGTCCTCTGGAACGCGGTGGGGATCCCGGGCCGTCACTTCCCGTGGATCGCGCGCAGCGGTCCCGAGGCCTTCGTGGTGGGCGGGGCGCGCGTGAGTCCGGACTTCCTCACGACCCTCGCGCAGGTGGACCCCGCCGCCGCGCTACGGCGCGCGAAAGCGGTCGGGCTCGTGGTGCAGGGGACCGAAGACCCGGTAGTCGCCCCCGAAGAGGGGCAGAGGCTGCTCGCCGCCCTCGGGGCACGTGGACAGCGCCACAGCATCGCGGGCGCCGGGCACACCTTCCAGCATCCGACCTGGCGCGAGGAGCTCTTCGCGGTCACGCTGCACTTCCTGCAGGCCGCGCTGTGAGGGGACGCCGCCCGCCCGCAGCGCCTGGGCTCCCCGCCGGCAACGGCGCTTCCGCCTCACCCCTCCTCCCCCGGGCTCGGCACCTCGGTCGAAGAGACTACTTCAGCAGCTCACCGGCACGCGCGCGCACGACCTGGCTCTCGGCCGAAGCGGCCATCGTCCTCAGCGTGGCCCGCACCTCCGGGACCCCTCCGAGCCCCTGGTGCGCGAGCAGGCTCAGCGCCTCGAGGGCGCCCGCTTCCCCCGCCCCAGCGGCCGCGCGGGCGAGCGCTTGGCCGACGGTCCCGCGGATCTTCTCCTTCTCCGCCGTCGGCGCGCCGCGGGCCTGGCGGAGGGTGCGCAGCTGACGGCCAAGCTCCTGCACCGCGGCGGTGCGCAGCCCCGCCTCGGGAGCAGCAACGATCGGCGCGAGGTCGGCGAGCCAGAGACCCGCGGGGAGCTTCAGCTTGGCGAGGAGCTGCAGCATCGACACCGCGGCCGTGGCGTAGCCCCCGGTCCCGACGGGAAGCTGCGCAAGCCGCTGCTTCACCGTCGCCACCACCACCGGGTCGGCGTGCGCGTGCAGCATGTCGGCGAGCGCCAGGCGCGAACGCGCGATGCCGGAATCCGCGTCGAGGCCCTCCCTGGGCGCGAGCGCGCGGTCGACCAACCAGAGCATCGCCCTGCGCCGCATGGCCGGCGCCTTGAGCTGCGGCGCGAGATTCACGAGGATGCCCGTCAGCTTCCACGACTCCCAAGAGGGGAGCTGCGGCAAGACCTCGAGCGCCTTCTCGAAGACTCGCGGCGAGGAGGGCCGGAGCGCGTCGAGCACGTCCATGGTCGGCAGCACCACCGCCCGCGCGTCAGCCAGCGCCGCAAGGCTCGGCAGCTGCTCGAGGAGGCGCAGACCGATCCTCGCCTTGTCCGGCTCCGTCAGGTTTTCGAAGTTCCGCAGCTCGTCGATGGCGTAGCCGCGCAGGGTGATCGAGGCCTTCACGTCGCTCGCCCGGCGCTCGAGCCAGCGCAGGAGCTTCCGGCCGTCAGCCGTCGCCACGGTCATCGCCCCCGAGCTCCGTAGCGTGTGAAGGTGTCCGAACACGATCGAGGGGGCGGTCTCCTGCTCGAGCCGTGTCAGGGCGAGCGCAACATTCTGCCTGACCTCTTCCCGATCCCCCTTCTCGACCGCCCTTCGGCCGCCTTGGCTCAGAGCCGAGGCCGCCGCCCGACGGATCGTCCCGTCCGGAGCCAGCGCGAGAGCGCGCAGCACCTCCAAGGGAGGCTCCGTGGCCTCGCCGAGCGCGCGGATCGCAACCTGACGCAGCTCGCTCGAAAGCTTAGCCTGCTGCGCGACCGCCGCGAGGGCCTTCGTCAGCGCGGGAGCCCGCGGAGAAAGGTACTCGATCGCCTCGATCAGCTCGGCCTGGTAGGCCGCCGTGACCCGCGCCGGGCCCGCGGCCCAGCGCGCCGCGACCAGCTCCACCTCGCCGCTCTGCAGGCCGCCCTGCATCACGATCTGCCGCACGATGGTCAGCGCCGCCCGCACGCGCTCTGGGGCCGCGGAGGCGAGCGCCTCGCGCAGCTTGGAGGCCAGCTCCCGGCGCAGCGCCGGCGAACGGGCCAGGATCGGAGTGATCACCCGATAGATGTCTTCGTTGTTCCGGAACTCCGCGCGCTCGAGGGCCAGCGCAACAAGCTGCCGGCTCGTGCTGGCAGGGAAAGACACGAGGCGGTCCTCCCTGCGGAAGCGCAGCTCGTCGATCACCTTGCGCAACACCCCGCGCGCCTGGTCGCCCGCGCTGCCCGTCCCGCTCGCCCGCGCCACCAGGCTCGCGAACCCCGCGTCGAGCTTAGCCTGCGCGTAGGTCCGAGAGGCCTTGTCCCCCTGGGTTGCAAGCCTCGTGAGAGTGTCGAAGCTATCCTGGGCGTCTTTCACGTCCGAGCCCAAGAGCTCGCGGCCGAGGCGGTCGAGCTCGGTTCTGATCTCCGCTCGGTAGCGCAGCGCTGCTCGCCGGAACCGGGCCTGCGCCGCCGGCCGCACCTGAGGCGCGAGGCCCTCCACCTGCCGCTCGAGGGAACCGAGCTGCCGTACGATCGTATCGATCTCCGGCGCGGTGCCCGAATCGTCGCGGCCGAGAGCGGCGAGCGCGCCGGCGAGCGACGGGACCTGCTTTCCCAAGTTCACCCGCGCCTTCCCCTTCGGGGAGGCCTGCGGTGGCACTTGCGTTTCCAGCAGCCGGCCCGTCGGCTGCGCGCCGCCGATCACCGTTCCGTTGAGCGAGGTCGAAGCGGAAAGGGCCTTGTCCGACGACGAGCGTCGCTGCACCCGCTGCACCAGTCGACCGACCGGGGACCACAGCCAGCGCAAGGTGGCCATCACACCTTTGGGCCCGCTCTCCGCCGCACGCGCGTCGAGCTGGCTCAGCGCGACAACGAAACCGAGCGCGAGGGCGACGAACCAACGAGGTGCAGACCGACGGGCGCAGGTCGGAACCGTGGACATGGGGCCTCTCCGTGGCGTGCCGGCACTCCAGTGCAAGGCACACGCCAGGATCTGGTCGTTGGAACACCTGAGGTATTCGAGTTCGCGGGGCGCCGGGGTGGTCGCCTGACCTCACCGCGCGACCGCTCGAGAAGCCAGCTTGGCGTCGTGCTACGCCGCCGCGGAAGGCGCGCGCTTGCCGCGCAGTCGCGCCCGTACGGGGCCCAGCCAGAGGAGCGAGAGGAAGTACATCGCGGTGGTCAGGAGCAGGAGCCCCACGGCCCACTCGCCCCAGCCGAGGGCGTTGCGAAAGGGCTTCGCGGGCCGGCCGAAGGCCAGCGGCAGGTGCACCCAGTAGATCATCAGCGAGGCCTTGCCGAGGGTGCGCAGTGGCGTCACGCGCGAGGCCTTCTCGGGGGTGAAGACCGCCGCCGCCCCCCACTGCACGAGCAGGACCCCCGTCTTGTTGAGCAGCCGGAGCGGCTTCGGCACGAACGGAGCCGCCTTGATCAGCTTGTAGGTGAACTGGAAGCCCTCGGTGGTGATCAGGGTGAGCGGCGCCCCCACGAGCGCGAAGATCACTGCCGCGCGCCCCTTGCCCCGGAGCGCGAGGTCCTGCCAGAGCGTGATCACCCCGCAGCCCACGAAGGCGTAGCCGCCCCAGGGAAAGATCGGGAAGAGGCTGATCGCGCGCACCCCCTTCGGCAGCTCCCACGAGCCGACGTAGGCCGCGATCCCCTCGGGGAGAAACCCGGGCAGGAGGTTGCTCACCGGCTGGCTCAGCAGTGCGATGCCGAAACCGATCAGCATGCAGCCGAGGGGCCTGCGCACCACGGGGAAGAGGTGTCGGGCCCCCGCCACGAGGAGGATCGACAGGCCGAGCCCCTGCAGCACGTCCAGGCGCAGCAGCTCGCGCTGCCAGTCGGGCTTGAGCCGCCCCTCGAGGACAGCTCCCGTGGCGAAGAGCACGGCTGCCAGCGGGAGCAGCACCCCGGCGGGTTTGCGGACGCGCTTCAGGTACCTCAGTCCGAAGAAGCCGGCCACGAAGGCCGCCACGATGCAGAGGATCCCGGGCCACGCGACGGGCATCCACAGCACCTTGCGATCGGTGGCCCACATCTGGAAGCGCAGCACGTACCCGAGGAGGATGAGCTCCGCCCCGCGGGAGAGCCCGGCCCAGAGCACCTGCGCAGGCGAGAGCCCCTTGCGGCGCGAGACCTCGTCCATCAGGTAGACGGCCACCCCCGTGACGAAGAAGAAGAGCGGCGCGGCCCAGCCACCGATCGAACGCACCGGGGACCACCAGGGGGTCTCCCGCAGCTCGGGCGAGATCCAGCCGTCGGCCGTGTGCCAGTGGATCATGAAGATCACGGCCAGGCCGCGCAGCGCGTCGATGAATTCGAGTCGGAGGGGGGCCTGGGCGGGCGTAGTCGGTGCGTCGGACACGGGAAGGCTGCCTCGAGTCGCGCGCAGCCTACTTGGTCGTACCGGCGCCTGGCAAGGGTGAAGCGCGGGCGACCGGGACAGGGTCCCGTTCGTCGCGGGCCCGCCCCGGCCTACCGCCGCAAGAGCAGCAGGCGGCCCTGCAGGTAGGCGCGGTTCAGCTCGTTGAAGCGCGGCTCGGAGAGGTAGTCGGCAAAGTTGATCGACGCGCCGCCGGCCGAGCCAGGCCCGGCCTCCATGATGTTGAAGCCCGGGGTGTCGATGTGTCCGAGCGTCGTGCGCGCCGGATTCACGAACGCGGCGTTCCTCTCACCGCCGAAGAGCCCGTAGGGGGGCGCACCGCTCGGCACGAGGCCGAGGGCGTGGCCCATCTCGTGCGCCGTCAGCGCGCCGACCAGCCGCCCGAGGATCTGCACCACGAGCGCGAGCTTCTGGTAGCGCGCCGCGGCCCCCGGCGTGCCCTTGGCCGGGTCGAAGCCGTCGGCCAGGATCTCGGCGTCGAGGGCGTGCTCGCCGATGGGCTTGCCCCCCGCGCCCAGCTCGGGCACGAAGTCGCCGAGAAACATCTGCAGGAGCTGCCGCGCCGAGGCGTCCACGGCGGCGACCCGGGTCATCAGGGCCAGCGCGCTCGAGGTGAAGACCCCGTAGTCGGGGGAGAGGTTGTCCTCGTTCTGCAGGTTGTTCACGTCGATGGTCTTGGACCGGCCGAGGAGCGGCTTGATCGGATCGCCTCCGCCCACGGAGATGGCGGAGAAGTTCTTGGCGCTCTCGCCGCCCGCGAGCCGCTGGTGCGAAAAGCGCGCGAGCTCCGGCGCGCCGGCCTCCCCCTCCTCGAGGACGCGGAGGCGCACCGAATCGACCGTCGCCGTGCCGTCGGCGTTCAGCAGGTAGGCCTTGCGCACGCCCCGGACGATCTCCTGGCGCATCCACCTGACGAGGATCGCGTTCGTCCCCGTCGCGCCCCGCCCCTTGGCCGCGGCGCAGGCCGGCAGCATCGTTTCGGTGCCGAGCCCCGCCGCCCTCAGGTCCTCCTCGAAGTCGGGGGTGCCGTTCGCTCCCGGCACGCTCGTCACCACGGGGTTGCCCGCCGCGTCCTTCTGCCGCTTCACCGTGAAGAGGTCCCGGCTGAAGACCACGAGCCAGGTGTCCTCGAGCCGGAAGGGGTCGAGCAGGAACGTCCGCTCGGCCACGTCCACCGTGAGCGCCGACTCGCGGGGGCTCTCTCCGTCGAGAAGCCGCGCGGTGAAGGTCACGCTCCCGACGGGCGCGGCGAGCTCGGGGGTCACGCGCAGACGATGCCCCGCCGCGGTGCGCTCGAAGCGCGAGGCCAGATTCGCCCCCGCCGGGAGCTGGCCGGCCCCCGTGCCCAGGGGCTGGTTCGCCACCACCTCGAGCTGCTCGCCCTTCGCCTGGCTCCCCTTCCAGAGCACGTCCACGGTGAAGCCCGCGCGCGGCACGGTGAGCCGGAAGGGGACGCTCTTCCCTTCCAGGTTGGTGTAGACCTGGCTCCCGTTCATCGCCTCGGGGATCTCGTTCACCGTGAGGAGGAGCGAGAACGGCACGAACGCGTCCACCCCACGGTCCGCGCGCCCGTCGCGTCCTCCGTCGGAGCCCCCGTCGCGCACGCCACGCTCGGCGCTGGCGTCGACCGGCCCGGCCGCGTCCGTCCCCGACGAGGTGCTCCGGCAGGCCCCGCAAAGGAGCGCGACCAGGCCCATCCATCCACGCACCGCTTTCGCCATCTGCTACTCCTCGAAGAGCTCGTCCACGGCCCGCACCTCCACCTCCTCGGGGCGAAGGCGCAACGGGTGCCGCGCGATCTCCTTGTCCTCCGCGAGCACCGCGGCCGGCTTGGGGCTCGGGTAGACGATCGGCGAAGCCTCCCCCGACAGGAGCTCCTTGCGGAGGGCCTGGGCTCCCTTGGTGACCATCACGATGCGGAGCTGTTCCGGCCGGAGGTGGCGCCTCAGCGCCTCGTTGATCTGACGCGCGTTCAGGCGCGGCAGGGATCGCCGCAACCCCTCGAGCGTGGGCGCGGACTCGTAGTAGAGGTCGTCGATGGCGAAGCCGAGCCGGCGGCCGACCGTCTGCTCCCACATGCGCGTGTAGCCTTTCAGAAAGCCCCTGGTGCGGGTCACCTCGTCGTCGGTCAGTCCGGTCGCGAGGAGCTTGCCGAGCTCGTGGAGCGCCGCGCGCAGCGCGAAGACCCGGTGCGGGTGCTCGACGGGGCGCAACCAGATCGAGAAGTACTGCTGCCGCCGCGCCACGCTCGGCGCCGGATAGGTGCCGTACCCATCCTGCACGAAGTGCTCGAGGTACGAGTAGTCACCGTAGTTCAGGCCGCGCTGCCCGCGGAGCGCCTCGAAGAGACGCCCTCCGAACTGGCGGTGCTCCCCGAAGGCGCTGTTCCCGACGAAGGCCGGGAAGAAGTCCGGATCCACCCGCTTCAGCCCGTGCGGATGCCCGAGCGAGATGGCCGTGGAGCGGCACTCCTTCTCGACGAGCAGCACGCGCACGGGGTGCGACGGCGGTGGGGGAAGCGGGGTTCGCGCCTGCGACGCGGCCGGCAGCGCGACGAGCGCAGAGCCCAGGCGGTCGGCCAGCGCCGCGTCCACCGCCCCCCCGAGGCCCAGCACGAGGCGAGCGCGCGTGAAGACCCGCTGCGCGTGCGCCTTGAGCTCCTCGACGGTCAGCCGGGTGAGGCCACGCACCGTCCCCCCGGCGTAGTGGCCGTAGGGGTGCCCGCGATAGAGCAGGCCCTGCAGCGCCTCCTTGCCCAGGAGCTCGTCGTCCCCGGTCCGGAGATGCTTGCGAACGTCGTTCAGCGCCTCGGTGCGCAGCCGCGCGAACTCCTTCGCGTCCCAGCGCGGACGGAGGAGCACGTCCACCAGGATCGGCTCGAACCGCGGCCAGTGGTCCCGGTGCACCCGGGCCACGAAGGTGGTCATCTCCTTCTCCACCCGCACGTCCAGATAGGCCGCCATCGGGAAGAGTCGCTCGAGGAGCGACGCGGCCGTCAGCGCCAGGGTGCCGCCCTTGACCATCAGCGCCGCGGTGAGCGCCGTCAGCCCTTCCTTGCCCTTGGGGTCGTCCACCGAGCCCGAGAGGAAGGTCAGCCGCACCGAGACGATCGGCACCTCGGGGCTCGGCAGGAGCACCGTCCGGATCTCCTCGGCGGGGCGCGCCTTCCGCGGGGCGGCATCGATGGGTCGCGACCGTGTCGGCTTCCGCGGCGGCGCCTTGCAGCCCGCGGCCAGGAGCGCGAGTGCAACCGAGGCGCAGAGGAGCACGGCGGAGGACCTGTCCCGGCGCGTCATGGGCGGCTCCTTCTCGCCGCACCGGTCAGCGTCACCACGGTCCGATTCTCGGGGACGAGATAGCGCCTGGCGAAGGCGGCCAGCTCCTCCGGCCGCAGGCGCGCGATCTGGTCGTAGAGCGCATCGAGCGCCCCCGGATCCCCCGTAGGCGTGGCGGCCAGCGCCAGCGTCTCCGCCACCGTAGCCGGCGCCTCGAGCCCCATGAGCAGGCCGTACCGCAGATTCGACTGCACGTCGGCGAGTCGACGCGCGTCGAGCTTTCCGCTCGCGACCTCCGCGACGGCCTTCGCGATGCGCTTCTCGACCGCCGCGAGGTGCCCCTCGGTGCTCAGGGTGACCAGGAAGTAGAAGAGCCGCGGATCGCGCGTGTCCACGTACTGCGAATGCATCGACTCCACGAGCTGCCGGTCCAGCACCAGCTCCCGGTAGAGCGGGCTGTTCTCACCGAAGAGGTAAGGCCCGAGCAGGTTCTGCGCCGCCGCCGCCTTCAGGTCCGTCCCGAGCGACGGCGTGTGGTACCCGACCATGAGGCGCGCCTGCGTGTCCGTCTCCCAGGCGACGTGGCGCCGGCGTTCCTTGCGCTGCGGAGGCTCCTCCGGGAGGCGCTGCTCCTCGGCCTTCCCTTGCCAGCTCCCGTAGTGCTTGCGCACGAGGGCCAGCACGCGCGAACGGTCGAAGTCACCCACCACGAAGACGACGCAGTTGTCGGGCCGGTAGAAGCGCTGGAAGAAGCGCAGGCCATACTCGAAGCGCGCGGGCATCTTCCGGATGTCCGCGAGGAACCCCATCGTGCTGTGCTTGTAGGTGTGCCGCGAGAAGGCCTGGTCCAGCAGCACCTCCTCCATCTTCTCCGTCGGGTTGGCGTAGTTCTTGTGGTACTCGCCGAGCACGGCCTTGGTCTCGGTCTGGAAGACCTGCTTGGTGTAGGTCAGGTTCTGGAAGCGGTCGGCCTCCATCTCGACGATCGTCGGCAGGGCCTCCGTGGGCGCGATGAAGGTGTAGACCGTCTGGTCGTTCCAGGTGAAGGCGGTGCTGTCCACGCCCCGCGCCTTGAGACGCGTCTCCCAGGCCTCGGCGGGGTACTTCTTCGTGCCGCGAAACATCATGTGCTCGAAGAGGTGGGCGAAGCCCGAGTGCCCCGGCTCCACCTCGTTGCGCGAACCCACCCGCACGAGCGTGTAGTAGGCCACGAGGCCGGGGGTCGGCATCCGCACGAAGACCACCTTCAGCCCGTTCTCGAGGGTCTCGCTGGTCAGCGGGTAGGGGAAGACCTTGCTCGGAGAGGGCGTGGCGGCCGCGAGCAGAAGCCCGAGCCCGCCCAGCGCTGCGACCCGCAGAATCGATCGATGACGTGCCACGACGGCAGCTTAACCTCGGAAGCCAGAAGCGGGCAAAGGACGATCGCCTCGCAAGCGACGAGTTTTCACGGCGAGAAATCCGCCGTACCCTGTGGAGGCTCATGAACGACGCGGCCGGCGCACTGATCCTCGAGTTGGGCCTGTCGATCCCCGAGGAGGAGCTCGAGCTCACGTACGTTCGCAGCTCGGGGGCTGGCGGCCAGAACGTGAACAAGGTGAGCACGAAGGCCGTGCTCCGCTTCGCGGCCCTCGCCTCCCCCAGCCTGCCGGCGAGCGTCAAGGCCCGGCTTCGCGCCCGCTACGGCGCGCGACTCACGGCGGAGGGCGAGCTCGTCATCACCAGCCAGAAGGAGCGCAGCCAGACGCAGAACGCCGAGGATTGCCGCGAGAAGCTGCGCGCCTTGCTGCTCGCGGTGCTCCGACCCCCGAAGCCGCGCCGGCCGACCCGGCCCAGCGCGCGCGCCAAGGCCAAGCGCGTAGACACCAAGCGCCAGCACGGCGAGCGAAAACGCGAGCGGCGCAGCGACCCGCGCCGAGGAGACGACTGACCCCGAGCGTCCGCCGCGAGGGAGATCTCGCGCGGCGGGGCTTGTCTTGGTGCCCTCCATCGTCTACCTATCATGTGTCCCTCTGACGCGTCCCCCCACCGGACGAAGAAGGCAGCACCTGTCCGATGACAGCCACGGAATTTGCGCGAACGAGGGCCGAGATCGCCAGGCGGCGCACCTTCGCCATCATCTCTCACCCCGACGCGGGCAAGACGACGCTCACCGAGAAGCTCCTCCTGTACGGTGGCGCGATCCACCTCGCGGGCTCGGTGAAGCAGCGCGGCGGCGGACGCCAGACCACCAGCGACTGGATGGAGCTCGAGCGCCAGCGCGGCATCTCGGTCTCGACGAGCGTGCTCCAGTTCGACTACGCGGGGCGGCGGCTGAACCTCCTCGACACGCCGGGCCACAACGACTTCTCCGAGGACACCTACCGCACGCTCGCCGCGGCCGACTGCGCCGTGATGCTCATCGACAGCGTCAAGGGGGTGGAGCCGCAGACGATCAAGCTCTTCCAGGTCTGCCGGATGCGGAGCATCCCGATCGTCACCTTCATCAACAAGCTGGACCTGAACGGGCGCGAACCGCTCGACCTGCTCGACGAGATCGAGCGCGTGCTCGGCATCCCGACCCACCCGCGGACCTGGCCCGTCGGCTCGGGGTCCACCTTCCAGGGCGTCTACGACCGACGCGACGGGCAGATGCTCCGCTTCGAGCGCGGCCTGGGGGGCGCTCGCCCAGTGCCGGCGGAGATCACCGACGTGCACGACGACGCCTTCCGCTTCGCGCTCGGCGACTCGGCGCACGCCCGCCTCCTCGAGGAGCTCCAGCTGCTCGACGGGGCGTGTCCTCCGTTCGACCAGGAGAGGTTTCTCCGCGGCGAGCTGACGCCGGTCTTCTTCGGCAGCGCCATGACGAACTTCGGCGTCGAGCCCTTCCTGCAGACGTTCGTGGACCTCGCGCCGTCGCCGCGCACCCGCACGACGAGCGCGGGTCCCCTCGAGCCCGACGCGGCGGGCTTCACCGCCTTCGTCTTCAAGATCCAGGCGAACATGGACCCCTTCCACCGGGACCGCATCGCCTTCGCCCGCATCTGCTCGGGGAACTTCCGCCGCGACATGTCCGTGACCCACACGCGCACCGGGAAGGCGCTGTCCCTGACGAAGTCTTTTCAGTTCCGCGCGCAAGAGCGGATCCAGATCGAGGAGGCGTTCTCGGGGGACGTGATCGGCCTCTGGGACCCCGGCATCCTCCGCATCGGGGACAGCCTGTGCGAGGCGACGGCTCTCGACTTCGAGGGGATCCCGCGCTTCTCGCCGGAGCACTTCGTGCGCGTGCGCGAGGCGGACCCGATGCGCCGCAAGCAGCTCAAGAAGGGCCTCGACCAGCTCTCGGAGGAGGGGGCGGTGCAGCTCTTCTTCGACCGGCGACGGCTCTCGCGCGAGCCGGTGCTGGGCGCGGTGGGGGTCCTGCAATTCGAGGTGACCCAGTACCGCCTCAAGGCGGAGTACGGCGCGTCGGTCGCCTTCGAGAAGCTCCCCTTCCGGCACGCCCGGTGGATCGAGGGGGACGTGGACCTCGATCGCTTCGACCGGCCGGGGTTTACCTCGTGCGTGCTGGACGTGGAGGGGCGTCCGCTGGTGCTCTTCGAGACGGACTGGTCGCTGCGCCAGGCCGAGACGGATCACCCGAACGTCCACTTCGTGGCCGCGGTGCAACCCGGGCGCTCGTCACGGTCCGCGGGCTGAAGCACGCCGTGGGCCTCGAGGCCATCTACACGCGCGCGTTTTTCGCCGAGTACGGGGTGGCGAGCCCGACCTACGCGGGGTGCTGCGCGCGCATCGCCGAGGAGCTCGTCCGACGCTTCCGCCCCGCGAGCGCGGTGGACTGGGGGTGCGGGGCAGGGCTCCACCTGGCGACCTTGCAGAGGCTGGGGGTGCGCGCCATCGGCGTGGAGGGCACCGCGGTCCCCGCGGACCTGTGCGCGCCGGGGGTGGAGGTCCGGTTCGCCGACCTTCGCGAGCCGCTCCCCGAGGGACTCGTCCCGGGGAGCTACGACCTCTCGCTCTGCCTGGACGTGCTCGAGCACCTCGACGCGGCCCACGCGGAGCAGGCGCTCGAGACCATCACCCGCGGCGCAGGACTGCTCGTCCTCTCGTGCGCGCCGCCGGGTCAGGGGGGCACGCACCACGTGAACGAGCAGCCGCGACGGTACTGGATCGCCCGCCTGGCGGAGCTCGGCTGGCGCTACGATCGCCGTGAGACCGGCGCGCTCGAGGGGGCGCTACGCGCGCAGGGGGCCGCGATCCCGCTGAGCTGGACCTACCACAACCTGTGCGTCTACCGGCCGACGGGCTACTGAAACGAGATGACGTCGCACTTCTGGCCGAAGCGCTTCATCCCCTCGAGAAACGAGAAGTGGTCGCGCTGTCCGATGGTCAGATACGGCACCGTGAAGAACATGCAGCCCGTGACCTTCGCGTTCTTGTACTCGTCCCGCATCCAGTCGATCCAGAGGGCCTTCAGGTCGAGCGCCGCGCTCACGACCGCCTCCGACGTGGTGGGCTTCCTGTCGCGCACGAGCTCGCGCGTCACGCGGTCCCGGTCCGCGACGCTCATCAGCATGGGGTAGACGTAGGGCTCTAGGTTCTCGCCGTCGGCCACGATGGTGGGGCGGCCGTACTCGTAGAGGAAGCAGTCCAGCTTCGACACGTCGTGCCCGTACTCGGCCATGATCTGCCGGTGCACGCCGCAGATCCCGTTGATGGCCCTGGCCGAGATGGCGCCGTAGCCCCCGTCGCAGATCTGGGGCTCGAAGTCGAGAGAGAGCCCCACGGGGTGTTTCTCGAGAAAGGCCTTGGAGATGATCCGGGTCTTACCGCGGAAGATCTGCTCCACCTCGGCCTTGATGGCGGCCGGCGAGACGTGGCCGTCGGAGCGGATGTCCAGGCTCAGCGGCGCCTTATAGCGATCCACGAGGAGCTGCGCCACGGACTCGGTGCGCGCCACCCGACCGCGCGGCGAGACGGCGATGAGGTCCGCCTGACACGCGAGCTTCTCGCCGAGGCCGGTCTGGGTGCGGGTCCGCGTGCAGAGCTCCTCGTAGCGGGCCGCGACCTCCTCGGCCGTGCGGTAGGTCTTGGCGTGGTCGTCCACGCCGAGCGAACCCCAGGTGCCGAGGTTGCCGTAAAAGACCACCTTCGTGGCCGGATACGGCGGGGGAGGCGCGGGCTCCGGCGCGCAGAGCTCCTCGGCCGCGTCCCCCGCGTCCGGGCCGCCGTCACCGACGACCACCGCGCCGTCGACTCCGCCGTCGGCCGCCACGGGGCTCTTCTGCACCGAGAGGGGTCCGCGCGAGGGGGCGGAGCTCTTGGTGCAGCTCGTCTTCTGCCGCGCCCCGGGGTCGGGCTCGAGGGTGTGACAGGCAGCGAGCGTCAGAACCGCCAGGCAGAGCGCGAGCCGGGAGCAGTGCGTCATGAGCGGTGATCCCTCCGTGTGCGCCGGCTGGGAGCACGAGCCGGACCAGGAAACCGGTGCCGGAATTCTCGGGGGTTACAGGCTGGTTGGTCCGACCGTCCGCCAACTTTCGAAGAGGGCGCTCCGATTCCCGGGGCGGAGATCTCCGTCGCCGGCGCGGACGGCGCGCGATCGCGGTGCGACAACCTGCCGCGCGAACGGCGCGCGATCGCGGGTAGCCTCACCCCCTGCCGTCGGCTAGGCTTCGCCGCGTAACCCCGATCTGGAGTCCGACCCATGAAGACGACGTTTCTCCTCGGCGCAACCCTCCTCGCGACCCTCGGCCTCGCTTCCGCCCCGCTGCGGAGCCAGGCCTGCCCGTGCCAGGCCAAGGAAGGCGCGGCGCAAAAGGGCGAGAGCACCAAGGCCCCCGCGACTCCCGGCGTCAGCACCGCCGTGATCTCCGTGGAAGGGATGAAGTGCGGCGGCTGCGCCAGCAAGATCGCGAGCGCCGTGCGCGCCCTCACCGGCGTGCAGGGGGCCGAGGTGAGCCACACCGAGAAGCGCGCGGTGGTGCGCTACAAGGCGAGCCAGGTGAAGGCCGAGGCCATCGCCGAGGCGATCGCCAAGCTCGGCTACAAGGTGAAGGTCGTCAAGGCGAGCTGAGCCGCGCCCCAGAGCGGCGTCAACGAAGGAGCGCGAGCAGCTCCTCCGGCCGCGCGATGAGCGCCTCCGCCCCCGCCGCGAGCAGCTCCTCCGGCCCGCGAAAGCCCCAGAGCACCCCGACGGCCCGCATCCCCGCCCCCCGCGCGGTGCGCATGTCGATCCCCGTGTCCCCGAGA
This sequence comes from Deltaproteobacteria bacterium, assembly GCA_020848905.1. Lineage (NCBI taxonomy): Bacteria > Pseudomonadati > Myxococcota > Myxococcia > Deltaproteobacteria bacterium. The sequence continues at coordinate 337,421 of JADLHG010000045.1, read as the reverse complement.
TAGACCACCGTCGACGGGGCCACCTCCAGCTCCGTAGCGAGAGCCAGCGCGGCGCCGGGGTCGGGCTTCTTCTTTCGCTCGGGCACCGATCCCCAGACGTGGACGAACGGCCAGCGCGAGAGCAGCGCCTCGGCCAGTCGCACCGTGAAGTCCTCCGCCTTGTTCGAGAGCACCACCATCGGCAGTCCGCGCGCCACGAGCGCGTCGAGGAGCTCGGGGATCCCCGGATAGGGGCGCGTGAGATCGAGCAGGTGCGCGCCGTAATGCTCTCGCAGGCGACGTAGCCCTTCCGCCACCGTCGCGTCGTCGGCGTGCTCCTCGGGAAGCGCCCGCCGCACGAGCTGCTCGAGCCCCTCGCCAACGAAGTCCTTGTACGCGGCGTCCGGGTGCTGCGGCAGGCCCAGGGCCTCGAGCACGGCGTTCGTGGACGCGGCCAGGTCCCCGAGCGTGTCGAGCAGCGTCCCATCCAGATCGAAGAGCACGGCGCGGGCCTGCAGCATGCCGCCGAACCTAGCACATCGCTCGGGTCGGGAAGCCTAGCGTCCGCCTGGTGCGACGCGACCTTGCGGCCTGCGAATTCCGGACAGCGGCGCCTGGTCCGGTCGGCCGACGGAGCGGCCCGCCCGTACCGCCGCCCGCGCCTGGCCGGGACTTTCGGCATTCATGCTGCCCGTTTGGTCACGCCGGCCGGGGCCGGGCCGATCCCCCCGTCGCTGGCCCGGCCGTTGCTACTCCAACCACCATGCTCAGGCGCCGGGGCTGGCTGCTCCTGCTGTCCCTTCTCGCGGCTCCCGTCCGCGCGGAGGTCCCCGCCCGCCCCGAGCCCGTTCCCCCGGGGAGCTGGCCCGCCCGCCTTCTCCAGCCGCAGAGCTACCTCCGTCCGCTCCGCGCCGCCCGACGAACACTCGAGGCCCAGGGGGGCCTGCTCCGCCTGCGACCCGACCTGCTCACGATCCTCGTCCCCGACCTGCACGGCCGACGGGACTACCTGGATGCGGTCCTCCGCACGCGCGACCCGGAGCTCGGCCAGAGCTACCGCGCGCTCCTCGCCCAGGGACGCGTGCAGCTCGTCTGCCTCGGAGACGTGATGCACAGCGAGCATCGCGGAAGCCTCTGGCGGCGCGGCATGCCTGACGAGGCGATGGCCCTCGAGATGGGCGAATCGCTCGGCACGCTCACACGCGTCGCGAACCTCCAGCACCGGTACCCGGGCCTCGTGCACCTTCTGCGTGGCAACCACGACGACGTGGGCCCCCTCGCACCCGTCGCGGGCCAGAACCTTCCGCTGCAGGTGCGGCGCACGCGCGAGTTCCTCGGCGCGCGCTTCGGCGAGGCGTTCGTGGGCGAGCTCGCGCGCTTCTTCGCCGCGCTGCCCATCGCGGCGAGCGGCCCCGGCTTCGTGCTCGCGCACTCCGCGCCGATGTTCTCCATCGGCCGCGACGAGGTGGAGCGCCGCGCGGAGCGAGCGACGGTCTCCCTCACCCGCGCGCGGATGCCCTCCTTCGACCAGCTACGGCGCCAGAGTCAGGGACCGGCCGACGCGGCCGCGGGGCTCGAGAGGGCACTCGGCGAGCTCGGGCTCGGCGGCCCGGCGCAGCTCTTCATCCACGGCCACCTGTGGGCGAGCCCCCTCGAGGTACGGGGACGCGAGGTCTGGTTCGGACACCTCGAGGACCAGACCTTCCTGCGCCTCGATCCGCGGCGACCGCTCGAGCCCTGGAACCAGCTCCACGAGGCGGGGAGCGGCAAGCGGGTCCCGGTCCCCGTCCCCGCGCCGTAGACCCGGTCCCCTTGGCCGGGATCCAGCCCGTCAGGCGATGAGCAGCGCCTTGGCCACCTGCGCGAGGAGCGTCTGCGCCACGACGCCGGTCGCCCCCTCCTCGGTTCCCACGTTGCTCGCGATGTACGACGCGAGCGCGGGCTCGTCCTTGGCCAGATGCTCGACGTTCCCGACCATCTGCGCCGCCGCGTCGAGGTCGTTGTAGCTCACGCGCGTCGGCCGGCGGCCGGTCGCCTTCACCACGCTGTCCAGGATGAGACAGGTGTGGAAGAGCACCGTGACCACCCCGTCCACCGCCAGCTCCTTCTGGTGCGCCACCACGTACTGCGCGATGGCGGGCTGCGCGCGCATCACGCGCTCCACCTGCCCGTTGGCGTAGCTCGGGTCGCTCATCCGGCTCGAGGCTTCCGTGACGACTTCTACCAGCGAGGATTCGGGGACCTTCATCTGGCCAGGATGCCAGAGGGGGATCGGCGAGAAAAGAGCATCCTTGGAAGTCGCCCTTTCTTGGCTCCAGTGGCCCGCCTGTGCCAGATTGCTCCCATCCGGTCCCATCGACCCATAGCCCGCAGCGCCCCCCCACGGCTACCCCGGGTGGCCCGGGTCAGCCTCGCGGCCGCGCTGCTCCTCGGCGGCTGCCTCCACCCGCGCGGGGCAGCGCCCCCCGGGCGGCTCGCCTCCACGGTGCTCCCCGCGGGACGCGCGCTCCCCCGCCCCGCAGCGCCGGCCAGTCAGCCCACGACCTCCCCGGCGAGTCAGCCCGCGGCCACGAGCCAGCCGGCCGTGGACCGCACGGAGCAGCTGCGCACACTCCTCCAGGCCGAGCTCGCCCACCCCGACCTGGCCAAGGCCAAGGTCTCCCTCGTCGCGGCGCCGCTCCTCGAAGGTGAGCCGCTCTTCTCCGCCGAGCCCGAGGCCCGTCGCCTCCCCGCGTCGAACGCCAAGCTCCTCACCACGAGCGCCGCCGCCGCGCTCCTGCCCGGGCGCTATCAGTTCGTGACCGAAGTGAGCCGCAAAGGGGTCGCGGGGCCGCTCTACCTGTGGAGCACGGGCGACCCGGTCTTGCGGCGCGCCGACCTGGTGCGCCTGGCACGCGCCGTACGCGCCGAAGGAGTGACCAAGGCGCGCGGCGTCGTCGTGGATGCGAGCCATTTCGAGCCGCGCACCCTGGCCCCCGGCTTCGAGTCCTTCGCCGAGGGCTCATACTACCGGCCCAGCTCGGGCGCCCTGAACGTGGACGGCAACGTGCTCGTGATCCAGGTCAGCGCGCCGGCCGATCGCAAGCGCCCGCGCGTAGACGTCTTCCCGCCGTCGGACTACGTCATCGTGCGCAAGCGCGTACGGTACAGCCCCGCCAAGCGCGGCAAAGCCCTGAAGGGGTCCCAGGTGAAGATCACGCTGCAGGTACGCGGCGCCACGATCTGGATCACCGTCGCCGGCACGATCGGCCGCAAGGCCCCCCCCTACCAGACGCGGCGCGCCGTGCCGAACCCCGCCCTCAACGTGGGCTGGGCCTTCCGCCGCGCTCTGAAGGACGAGGGGGTCACCGTCCTCGGCGGAGTACGTGCGGGTCGACGTCCGCGCGAGGGCAAGGTGCTCGCGCGACGCGTTCGCGCGCTGCAGGACGTGCTGCTCGCCGCCAACCGGGACAGCGACAACCTGGCCGCCGAGACGCTGGTCCGGGCCATGGGCCAGCTCCGCCCCGCCGCCGCCTCCGAGACCGACGACGAGGAGCCGCCGACTCCTCGCGCGGCCGTCCAGCTCGATAGCTGGGGGCGCGGGCTGGCGCGCCTCACGGAGGCGCTCGGCGCCCTCGGCGTGACGGACTTCAAGCTCTCGAACGGCTCGGGCCTGGACCGCCGCGCCCACGTCACGGCGCAGGGGATGGTCGCGCTGCTCCGGCGCGTGTACGGCGACCCCAAGCTCCGCGCCCTGCTCCTGCCGACGCTCTCGGTGGCGGGGCGCTCGGGGACGCTCGGAGGGCGCCTCAGGGGGACTCCGGCCGCGGGCGTCGTGCGCGGCAAGACGGGGACCCTCGCCGGCGCGCTCGCGCTGAGCGGCTACGTGGACGTGGGCGGTCCCCATCCGCTGGTCTTCAGCATGCTCGTCAACGGCCGCGCCGATCGCCGCGCGCGAAGCCACATCGATCGCGTGGCGGAGCTCCTCGCGCGCTTCGCGAAGGGCCTGCCCCTCGCCACCGAGACGCCTGCCTCCGCCCCATCCACACAGCCCGTGTCGGAAGAGACACCTCCCGACGAGGGCTGACCCTTTCGCCTGCTTCATCGCAGGGTTCCGTCCTGGACGCACCTGGCATCGCAGCTGCAACGCTGACCGGTCAGGAGCCCACAGGAGCCACACCGATGCGAAACGCGTACGCGATCTACTCCACCGTCACCCTGGCCCTCACCCTGCTCGGTCGCGCAGCGCTCGCCGAGCCCTCGCCCGCCAGGCCCGGCAAGCCCGAGCCGGCCGCGCACGAGGTAAAGCTCACCAAGCTCACCTTCGCGCGCAAGCTCGAGGCACGAAGGCCCGTCGAGGCCGCCGAGTCGTTCTCCACCGACGGCGGGCGCATCTACGGTCACCTGGAGCTCGAGAACCGGGGCGAGCCGACGCGGGTGGTGATGGTCTGGGAGCGCGACGGCAAGGTTCGGCAGCGCAGCACGCTCGTCGTGGGCCGCGGCAAGACCTGGCGCACCTGGTCCTACCTGCGCGCGGTCGAGGGGTCAGAAGGAGAGTGGAAGGTGAAGGTGCACGACGCGCGCGGAACGGCGCTCGGCGAAGGGACGGTCACGATCGGCGGGGGCTGCTAGAGCGCGCCCGTCGCGATCCCCACCCGGTGGTTACTTGCAGGCGCCCTCTTGCACCGGCATCCACTTGTCCTTGCCCACGCCCGCCTCCACCTTCATCGTGAAACCTTTCTTCTCGCCCTTGGTGAGGGTCTTGCGCATCACCAGCTTCCGCCCGCCCATCGTGATCTCGCCGGTCATCACCAGATTGTCGCCGTCGAACCCCTTGCCGGCGATACGCATCCACCCGTCGCCGCTGTGGACGGCCACCATGAGGAACTGCTTGGCCGCGGTGTCGTAGCCCAAGTAGGCCCCGGACACGCCGCCCGGATGCGTCTTCGACTTCTTCTCGACCAGCCTCCAGGAGATCCAGAACTTCTCGACGTCGAGCTTCGACTGCAGGTTGGCCTTGAAGTCGTGTTTCGGCTCCATGAGCGCCTTCATCTCGCACTTGAAGGTCCCGATGAAGGGCTTGAGCTGCTCGAGCTCCGCCGCGGGCTTCGGCGGAGCGGGGTGAGCCGCGGCTGGGCCGCCGGCGGGTGCCCCCTCCTTCTTCGCCTCCGCCTTGGGCTCGGCGGCCTTCTTGGCTTCCTTAGCGTGGGCCAGGCCCGACAGGCCGAGCACGACGGACAGACCAACAGTCGACAACGTTCGCATGGGCATCCTCCTGACGCTGCGCAAGACAACTTGGGATGGGTAACAGGGCCCGCATTCTAGCAAGCCACACTCGCAGCTGTCGACTGTCCCGTCACTCTCGGGGGGAAGGGTCGGCTGGAAAGTCCCTCGCAATGGCCTCTACGTCGTAGCGGAAGAAGCCCCGGTAGTACCGTCCGAACCAGCCCGCCATGTCGGGGAGCTCGCGCCCGAGGAGAATCTCGCGGTAGCGCTCCGCCCCGTACTCGCGCCCCGTCGCCGCGCAGTACACGCGTACCCTCCCCTGCGTGAGCTCGCCCCAGCTCGCCTGTTCGAGGGCCCACGAACCGAGGTTCGCGTAGGTCCACCGCCCCGACCCGACGACCCCCGGGTTGTGCGTGTGACCGAGGACCAGCGTGCGAAACGGCGCTCCGTTGTCGAGGTAGCGCGCGGCCTCCTCGAAGATCCCGCCGATGTCTCCCCACTGCCCTCGCGCCCAGAAGGTATCCACGCGGCGCCACCGCTCGTAGCGCGCGGGTCTGCCGACGCTTCGATAGAGGGCGCCGCGCAGCCGGAGCAGCTGCGTGTAGCGGAAGAACGAGATGTGCACCACGCGGTTCAGCCAGTTGTCGTAGTCGCGAAAAGGCTGGCGGACCGGTCGCCGGAACCGTCGCTCGAGGAAGGCGTGCAGGCCAGCGGCGAAATGGGCGTGGGCACCCTCGGACCAGTGGAGGTCGAGCTGGTGCCCGTGCGTGACGCACAGGTCTCGCCCGACGGTCAGCGCCGAGACGAAGTGCATCTCGGGGAACGCCGCGCGCACCTCCGCTTCGTCCTCGTGGTTGCCGAGCACGTAGTAGACCGGCCGCGCGTTCGGCAACGCCCGCAGCGCGGCCATGACCTCCGGGTGGGCGCGTTCGATGGGCCGCGTGGTGCGCGTGCGCTGATGGTCGAGGATGTCCCCGTTCAGCACCACGGCGTCCATCCGCGGGAGCTCTCTCTCGAGGAGCGAGAGCAGGCGCGCGTCCTTCTGGCCGAAGAGGTCCCCGGCCGTGCCGTCTCCGAGGTGCAGGTCCGACAGCAGCAACGCGTGCGTCGCGCTCGGCAGGTCCAGCTCGGGGCGCAGATACTTCATGACCGGTTCCGGATGGCCGGCGAGGCCGGCTCGGCGATGCGACCACACAGGTGAAGCATGCGACGCCGAATCTTCCGCCACCCGCTCGCGGTGCGTCAACCCGCCTGAAGTGCTGCGCCAGAGCCCTCAGAGCAGGGCGCGCAGCGCGGCGGGCAGCGGCGCGTGCAGCTCGAGGCGAGGCCCCTCGGGGTGCGGCAAGACGAGCACGTGCGCGTGCAGTCCGAGGCGCGGCGCGAGAGGTCCGTCGTACCGGTCGTCCCCGAGGAGCGGCAGCCCCTGCGCCGCGAGCTGAGCGCGGATCTGGTGCGTGCGGCCGGTCCGCAGCTCCACCTCGAGCAGATGCGCCGCGACCCCCGCCCGGAGGTAGCGCACATGCGTCTCGGCCATCGCGGCCTCCGGACGCTGGCTCTCGGTCGTGCGCCCGGCGCGGGTCTGGAGCCGCGACCGGAGCACGGCGAAGGGAGCTTCGGGGGCCGAGCCCACGAGCGCGAAGTAGCGCCGCCCGAGCCGGTGCTCCGCGACCTCCCGCGCCAGGACGCGCCGCGCGGACAGGGAGCGCGCAACGAGCAGGAGCCCCGAGGCGGCGCGATCCAATCGGTGCATCAGGCGGGCCTGCTCCCCGAAGGGCCCCCGCACGAGCTCGGCCAGGGAGGGCGAGCTGCCGGCTCGATCCGGTTCCGAGGGCATGCCCGCGGGCTTGACCACCACCGCGAGGTGCTCGTCGACGTAGGCCACCTCGAACGCGGCGGGGTGCGTCCCGGGGAGGGGGTTCGACGCCGGGCCCTCCTCCACGCGCGGGGCCTCGTAGACGGTGATCTTCTCTCCGGCACGCAAGCGCCGCGTCGGGGCGCGCTCCCGCCGCCCGTCCACGTACGCCCCTCCTTGCGCGACGAGGCGGCGTGCGGCCTCCGCGGAGAGCCCGAGGCGCTCGACCAGGAGCGCGCCGAGCTCGACGCCGTCGTGCACCGCGGCCACGGCGAGAACGCGCTTGCGAGCTGCGCCGGGAGCCACCGCGCCGCCGGCCCGGCTACCGCGCCCGACGCCGTCGCGCGGCTCGCGTGACCGCCAGACCGGCAAGCGCGAGCCACAGGCCTTGGAGCCCGCCCCCGACCTCACCGCTCATCTGGCACGCCCCCACGAGCACCCGCTCCGTCGAGCCGGGCTGCGTCCGGATCGGTTCGGGCGGCGCAAAGCGAACGTCCGCGTCCGTCCGTCCGGTCGGCCCACCGCCGTCGTGCGAAGGCACGCTCGACCCGTCGAGGCCGAGGGGCCTCGACGCATCCGCCGCGGGCCCGGCATCGGGAGGGAGCGGCGCAGGTCCCCCCTGCAGCGTGGCGCCGGGATAGTAGTGCAGCGCCATCCAGGCGAAGTCCTTCCCCAGGAGGGCCCAACGCTGCGTCCCCCACTGACACATGCCTCGGCCGTGGCCGAAGAGCGCCTTGCCGGCGCAGGGCGGATCGTCCACGCCGAACTTGGTCGGGCTGCTGTTCTCCGCCGAGTACTCGGCGAAGACCAGCTGGCCGTCCTTCACGAGCACCTGCCCCCGCGTCGCGTCGACGGCCTGATTCGTCTTCGGGTTGGTCTCGTCGCCGTAGACCTGCGAGGCCGTGGTGTCGCAAAGGTCCGCACAGGGGTATTTTCCGCCTTGCGCGACCCACGAAGATGCGTAGGTCCGGATCGCGATCGCCCCGGCCTTGAGAGACTCCGGCTCCCAGGAGGTGATCCACTCGTGGGGCAGCACCCCCTTCACGTAGTCGTCGAGGGGCAGCGTCTGCACCTTGCCGCTGCAGCTATCGGCCCCACCGAGGCTCCGCCGCCAGACCTTGATCGTCGCCGGGAGGCTCGCGTAGACCCGCCGAACGCCCTCCAAGTTGTCCACCAGCACGAGCTCTCGCGGGCGGTCGCGCTGCGCGCGCAGGATGCGGCGCGCCTCGGGACGCAGGTCGGTCGGGTCCTGGTCGACCTCGTAGGCGGCACGCTCCGTCGCGCGGGCGAGCAGCGCGGCCACGTCGGCCGACGACTCCGACGCGGACTCCGGCGCGTCGCGGTGGAGCGGTCGGGCCGGTGAGCACGACACGACCAGGCCACAGGCCAGGGCAGCTCCGGTGAGACAGCGCGACTGCATGCCGGGCGGATTATGCACCCCCCGAGCCGCGGTTGGACCACGAATTGTGCCCCACAGGTGTTGGAATCCCAACGGTAGTTGGGCTGGACCGTGCTATCCCCCGAGCTCCTCGCGGGCCACCCGGTTGACGAGCCCCCCGTCGAGCTCGTCCTTGTGGCTCTTCATCAGGTGCCCCACCAGTCGCCCGATCGACTTCCCGTCCGTCACGCCCAGCTCCGCGATGGCCTGTTTCACCAGCGCGCGCGTCTGCGCCTCGTCCAGCTTCGTCGGCAGCCAGCGCGACAGGTAGGTGATCTCGTAGCCCAGCTGCTGCACCTGCTCCCGCCCCCGCTCGCCGAGCCCGGCGTACTCCTGCCGCGCCTTGTCCATCTTCTTCACGTAGGCCGCGATCACCTGCAGGTAGAGCGCGTCATCCACGGTCCCCTTGAAGCCCGGAGCCGCGCGAGCGACCGAGATCTCGGTCTCCACCTGGCGAATCACGTTCAGGCGCGGCTGATCCTTGGCGCGCATGGCGTCCTTGAGCTCCGCGTTCAGTGCCTCCTTGATGCTCACGTTCCCTCCTTGCACGGCGATAAACCGCACCGTAGCACGCCAGGGGTGAAACGGAAGAAGACCCGAGGGCAATCGAGTTCTCGGACATGGGGGTATGGAGGGGGCGGCGCGTCGGGCAAGCGCCCCCTCGCGCACCGCCCCGCAGTCGTCGCGCGCCGTGGAGAGGTGGGATGGATGGTGCCGAGGAGGCCGTGGGGAGAGGAGGCAGGGGGACACGCGAGAGGCGCGACGTGCGGGGCTGCGGACCTCCGGCGACAGCTCCCTGGCGGGCGCTGCTGCCTACGGACGCTGCGCTCGGGGGCCTTGCCCCGCCGCGCCGCTGCCGTTGTCGGTGCGCTCGGGTGAGCCGAAGAAAGGAGTGAAGCGCCCCGGGCGCAGCACCTCGCCGAAGGCCTTCGCATCGATCCCCGCCGCACACCGCCGCTATCACCCCGTGGTTCCCTCGAGGCCTCGCGCGCGGTCCACCGGCCACGCCCACACCGCGATCACCGGAGCCCCGGGGGGGGCGCGAGGTGACGCGAGGCCCGGGCGGCGTCCCGAGTGCCAGCCGCCCTCCCTCCCCCCAATCCGCGGCTGGCGCGAGGGCCCGAGCCGCCGCTTGCGCCGGCCCACTCCGCACCGCTGCCGGCTCATGCAAGCGGCGGCGTCCGCCAGGGCCCGCGTCACGAGCGCCCGAGGCCCTCCCCGGTCTCTTCCAACCGCAGAACTCGACCGCCCTGAAGAAGACCCGTGGGCGCTTGTCCGCGCCGCACCCGTCCGCCTATGCTGCGGGCGTGCCGCGGCTCCTCCTCGTTTTCGCCCTCGGGTTGCTCGGCCGCACCAGCTATGCTCAAAGCCTCGACGACGCGCCGACGGGCGCGGCGCAGCTCGCTCTCGCCGGCGGAGGAGTCGCGGCGCTCCTCGGCCCGAGCGGGCTCTTCACCAACCCCGCCAGCGCACCGGGCGACCTGCGCCTCTCCGCCACCCTCGGTCTCTCGGTGAGCGCGCGCACCGTCCTCCCCAGGCCAAACGCCCTCAACCTGGCGCTCCCCGAGGCGCGCGACGGCAGCGCCCCGCGCGTCTCGCCGAGTCTGGCGCTCGCGCAGCCGCTCGGACGACGCGGACTCTGGCTCCTCGCCGGGTATCGCTTCGGCCTCGACGTGGACAGCCGGTACTTTCCCCCCACCGTGAGCGACACCCCCGATCCGCTGCGCTACGTGGGCCCCGAACTCGCCCTGCATCAGCACGTCTTCGCCGCCGGGCTCGCCTTCTCGCGTCGGCACGTCACCGTCGGCGCCAGTCTCGAGCTCGGCCCCCTGTCCCTCTCTTTCCGCCGCACGATGTGGGTCGGCCTCTCCGACGATCGCGCGCACGTCGAGGAGACGCACCTCGACCTCGAGGCGCGCGTGCGCCTCTCGGGCTTCGGTGCCACCGGACGCGTGGGACTGCTCGTCCGCCCGGCCCGCTGGTTGCGACTCGCGCTCTCGGCGCGCGCACCACTCCACGTCGCCTTCAGCGGCACGGTCGAGTTCTCCGGCCCACGCGGAGCTCCCCTCGGCTACCGCGCGGTGCGCCCCGGCGGCGAGAGCGCGACGCTCGGCCTGACTCTCCCGCTCGAGCTCGTCGCCGGCCTGGCCGTGGAGGCGCGCCGGTGGCTCGTCGTGCACCTCGCCTCGACGCTCTCGACGTGGGGACTCGCCGACGACCCCGAGGTCGCGCTCGCCGACGCGTCGCTCACGCTCGTGCGGTCGGCGGGCGCCCCGGACCGTCGCCCGCTCCCGGGCCTGCCGCTCGGCCTGCGCCTCCGCCACGCCTTCGGCCTGCAGGCCGGAGTTGAGCTGCCGCTCCTCGACGGGTTCCTCGTGCTGCGCGCCGCCTGGGCCTTCCAGCGCGGCGCGAGCGACCCGTCCGCGCCGAGCGCCACGCTCCTCGATCTGGATCGGCATCGCCTGGGCCTCGGCCTCGCCGTGGCGGCCGGCCGCGTGCACGCCAGCCTCGGCGTGCAGCACACCTTCGACGCCTCCCTCACCGCGGGCGACGACGCGCTACGACTCTTCAATCCGCTGGATCCCGCGATCGCGACCGTAGTGGGACGAGGTCGTTACGTCGGCGGCGGCACGCGCCTCGGGCTCGAGCTGGGCGTGGGGTGGTAGCGAGCGCCGCCGTCAGGCCTTAGGCCCCGGCTTGGTACCCTCGCTCTTGGCGTCGGCCTTCCCGCCGTCGTCCACCTCGACGAAGATCCCGTAGAGGATGCCGATCAGGCCGCCCAGAACGTACGGCGCCCCGCTCAGGCGCGCGTCGAGGCCCACGAAGGTGAGCTTCGGATCGCCGAGCACCTTCACGGCGAGCGCGTAGAGCCCGACTCCCACGCCGAAACCGAAGAGGCCCTTGATGAGCGGGGTCCAGAAGGTCTCGTGCCGCCAGAAGGGACGTCCCGCGACGATCCCCACCAGAGCCCCGATCGCGCCGTAGAGGACGTAGCTGGCCCAGGAGGCCTGCGCGATGGAACCGAGCTGCGTGAAGCCGTAGCCGAGCCCTCCTCCGATGATTCCACCTTTGAGCAGACCGAGAAGTAACCGCACGTTGGCCTCCGCATTCGCCGGCCGCACCGGACAGCCGAGTATACGGAATACCTCTAGCAGAGTCTCCCCGTCAGGCAAACGTGGCACCGCGCGTCCCACTTGAACTTGGCCGGTCCCCGTGCCACGCTCTCGTGGTAGCAGGTCTTCGGCGCTGCCGTTGTCATCTCGACACGCGACGGTCCGGGCAGGCCGGCGACGGGTTTTCACCCGACGCCGATCGCGGCTCGACCCTCATGCACGAACCCGACCGAGTCAGCGGCGAGGCGCCTGCACAGACCCCCAGAGCGGTTGAAGCCCATGACTTTTTGGCAGTACCTCCAAGCCTCCAAAACCATCGACCTGCAGGGAATGACGGAACTCCTCGGCGAGCGCTTCGTAGAGCTCGCCGCGCGAGGTCATTCGGTAGCCGACCTCGTCGGCCACTTCGCCGACGAATTCGGCCACCTCCCCATCGAGCGGCTACGTCGTCTGAGCCACGCGCATCGGTCCTACCAGACCTGGCGCAAGCGCAAGACGCAGCTCGAGGAGGCGCGCAAGAAGGCGCAGCTCGCGCCGCTGCCCGAGGAGGTCTTCGTCCACGCGCCGCAGCTGCACCAACTCGACGCCCTCTACCGTGCCGCCCGGCTCGTCACGCCGGAGATCGCCGCGAGCGAGGCCAGGACCTCGGGTGTGCTCGAGGCGGGGGTGGAGATCTGGACGCAGTGTTTCGCGCTCGCCCTGCAGCAGGGGCTGGTCCGCTCCCAGGTCGTCGACAGCCAGCACCCCGAAGCGGGACGCTACGATGCCTACGTGCGGGTCACGGAGACGCTCGCCGAGGTGGCCCCCCACCGCTGGTTCGCGATGCGGCGGGGCGAACGCGAAGGGGTCCTGAAGCTCGAGCTGGAATTGCCACGCGACGCGATGGCCGCCCAGGTCGAGCTGCGCAAGGGTCGACTCGGTCCCGTTGCCGCCGAGCGCACCGCCTCCTCGCTCCTCGAGGAGCTCGTGCTCGACGACCTCGCGCCCTGGCTGCTGAAGGTCATGGACCAGGACGCGGAGGCCAAGGCCATCGCCGCCGCCTCGGAGAGCCTGGGCGGCCTGCTGCGCAGCGCGCCGGTCCAGGCCCGACGCCTGGGCGCCGTCTATCTCACCCGCGCGGGGCAACCCGCCGCGCTGGTCGTCACCGACCGCGAGGGTGAGCTCCTCTTCCAGAAGGTCTGGAAAGCCGAGGGGAGCTGGATCCAGCGGCTGCAGGAAGCGGCGCAGGAACAGGAGGCCAACCAGATCGCGCTCCCCACTTCCTGCCCGAGCCCCGAGCTCGCCGCGACCCTCGAGGCGCAGCTCGCCGCCGCCGGCCTGCAGATCGTGAAGGTGCGCTCCGCGGCGATCAACGAGGCGAAGCAACCCCTCATGGCCCCGCCGCAGCGGCTCTCCACCTCCGTCGCTGCCGCGCTCGTCCTGGCCCGGCGGGCGCTCGATCCGCTCAAGGAGTGGTCGGCCATCGACCCGGTGAGCATCGGCATCGCGGAATACCAGAACGAGCTCGACGCGGACCGATTGCGCGCGGCGCTCACGGAGGCGGTGGAGCTCTGTCGCCTCGAGCGCCGGCGTGGCAAGGCGACGCAGATGGGGGCGCCGGTGACCCGCGGGGGCGCGGCGATCGCCAAGCTGAACCCCCTCGTGAAGAACCTCGGCGACCTTCGCCCCGGCATGACCGTGCACGGCGTGGTGACCAACATCAGCCACTTCGGCGCCTTCGTGAACCTCGGGCTCTCCGAGGAGGGGCTGGTCCACATCTCGGAGCTCTCGGACGAGTTCGTCACCAATCCGAACGAGGTGGTGAGCATCGGCCAGCAGGTCACCGCGCAGGTCCTGAGCGTCGACGGCCCGCGCCGCCGCATCTCCCTCAGCCTGAAGACCCAGCGCGCCCAGCCGGGCCTACGAGAGGGGCGCGGCGAGGGGCGCGGCGACTGGCGCGGAGACAGCCGCTCCTCCTCGGCGAATACGCCGCGCACCAAGGCCGAAGCGCTGGCCAATCTAGAACGTCTGTTCAAAAAATAGAGAGCGCCGCGGGGCTTCAGAGCCCGGCTTGGAGCCACCGCAGGTCGAGGCAGTACGGCGCCTCCGCCGGGGGCAGGGGCGCGTCCCAGAGGGTCTGCGTGGCCGGCCCCCTACCCACCACGAAACGCTCCTCGCGGCGCGCCCGCGCGGCGACGTCGTCCTCGGGGAGCCCCGGGTACCCTCCCCCGGCGGGCCTCCAGGGGTGCAGCGTGATCGAGAGGGCCTGCGGATCTCCGGCCTTGAGTCCGTGGAGCGTCACCGGCCCGTGCGCGCGCAGCAGCGGATGGAGCCCTGGCGAGGGGTCGAAGGTGCGGTAGCGCAGGCCCAGCACGAGCGCGGGTCCGCGGCGATCGCGCTCGAGCCGCAGCGGAAGCCGCACCCCGTCCACAACGAGCCGCCGCCCTTCCAGGTCCGCGGCCTCTCCGCTCAGCGGACGGAGCACGAGCTCCTGCCGCACCGTGCTCGAATCCACCCACCGCGACGTTCCACGCTCCTGCGACGCGGCGTCGCCGACCAGCGGCCAGAACTCCACGGCCTGCCGGACGACCAGCTCGCACCCTTCCCAGCTCGCGCGTCCCACCTCGCGGTCCTCCTCCTCCGCCAGCGCCTCGACCACGGGCGCCCCGAGTCCGAGACCGGCCTCGTCGAGCTCCCCGAGCACCTCCTCCAGGTCCTGCGCCAAGAAGAACGGCAGCGCGAAGCGGTCGTGGAGCTCCGGACCGTAGTCCCTGAGCTCCGGCCAGGCGGCGTTCCTCCCGAGAAGCACGCAAACGCTGCGCAAGAGCGTCGCGACGGCCGCCGCGCGCTCGGGCGTCGGCGCCATGCGCAGGGCGCGAAACTCCACCACCCCGAGCTGCCCGCGCCCCGGCAGGTACGGGTTCCAGAGCTTCTCGACGTTCACCTCGGCGCGGTGGGTGTTCCCGGCCGAATCGACGAGGAAGGGAGAGAGCGCTGACCAGAGCTCGAAGGGTGTCGGACGCTCCCTGCGCGAGAGCAGTCGCACGGCCAGCGCGAGCTCCCGGAAGCTCTCCGCGAGGCCCTCGTCGGGACGAGGGGCCTGGCTCGCCCCCCCGACCGAGTCGTTGGCGAAGAGGTACGAGAGCGAGGGGTGCTGGCTCAGGTAGCCGAGGAGCGCCGGTAGAAGGTGCGGCGCGCGAAAGAAGGGGCTCTCCTCCGGCGCGGGCCCCCCGAAGGTCAGGTGGCCGCCACCGCCGGAGTCGGTCACCGTCCCATCGTACCGATAGCGCAAGGGCGAGAGGCCCACCGACTCCGCAGCCTCGAAGACCGTGCGGAGGCGCCAGAGATACTCGGCGACGTTCGCCGCGGGCGCCATGTTCACCTCGAGCACCCCGGGGTCGGGGGTCAAGGTGGTGTGCTCGACGAGCGCGCTGACGGGGGGCGGGTACCCCGCCAGGATCAGGGTCGCCAGCCCCTCCGCGACGGCCGCGCGGCCGAGCCACCCGAGGAATTGGAAATAGAACTCTATATCGGAAAAGTGCGGCAGCTCGACGGCCAGGCTCCCCGACCCCGCCGGGTCCAGCACGGGGTCCGCCTCCCCGAAGGTGACGAGCAAGCTCCCCCGCTCGGCCAGCCGGTCGGTGAGCCCCGCGAGCGGGAGCGGCCGCAGGTGCAGCGGAGGGCGTTCGAGGAGCGCCTCGTCTTCCACCGGCTCGTCGGCGCCCGCGTCGCCCTGCGGGCGAAATGCCAGCCGGTGAGGTTGCGCCCCGTCGACCTCGAAGCACGTGACGGACGCCCCCGCGGCGCGAAGCTCCTCCGCGAGCCGGGCCCGGAGGCGCTGCGCTAGTTCCGCGGGAGGGGTGAGCTGCTCTGGGCGGGGTTCGAGCTCGAGCGGATCGGGGGGCCCGCACCAGCAGGCCGACCCGTCGCGGCGGCGGTAGATCCCGAGCGAGAAGCGCGGGCGGTCCTCTCCGGGGTACTGCCGTCCGACGCTGCGCAGGATCATCCCCCCGCCGAGACGCTGCTGCAGCAGCCGCGCCAGCTCCTCCGCGCGCCGGCGCTTGTCCTCTCCGAGCGCCGCACCCAGCCACTCCGCGGCCTGCGAGAAGCGATCCGTGAAGGTCGGCTCTCCGCCCACCCAGATCGAGAGACCGGCGGCGGCGGTCTCCGCGTCGTGACGCGCCACCTCGCTGTCGAAGTCCACGGAGCTACGCCCGCGCGCCCGGGTAGAGCCGCAGGTCCAGCGTGTACGGATAGTCGGGGCTCGGCTGCGTGGGCTTCGGCTCGACGGGCCACGGCAGGTGGCCCTCGAGCGTGAAGCGCTGTCGCCGCCGCGCTCCGGCCTCGGAGGCCGTCAAGGGCGAGTCGTCGAAGGCGCGCCCTTCGGGGTGCCAGACGTGATAGGTGCACGCGCCGAGGGAACGCCGGCCCCACAGGTCGACGAGGTCGAAGCGTACCGGGTGGTGCATCCCGATGGTCGGCTGCAAGCAGTGCGGCGGCTGCCAGGCGCGAAAACGAACCCCCGCGACGCGCTCGTCCGCGCGCCCCGTGGGGTGCAGCGGCAGCGCGAATCCGTTGACGAGCACCTGGTGACGCTCCGGCACGAGCCCCTCGACGCGCACCTGCAACCGTTCGAGCGACGAGTCCACGAAGCGGCTCACCGTGGCCCCCGTGGGCTCCTCCCCGAGGACCGGCCACGGCTCGAGGGCGTTGCGGAGCTCGAGGACCACCCCCTCGCGCTCGAGCCGCCCGAGGATCGGGAAGCGATAGTCGAGAAACGGCCTGAACCACTCCGCCGTGAGCGGCAGCCCCGCAAGCCGGAGGTCCGCGACCACGTCCTCGAGGTCGGCCCACAG
Organism: Deltaproteobacteria bacterium; assembly: GCA_020848905.1. Lineage (NCBI taxonomy): Bacteria > Pseudomonadati > Myxococcota > Myxococcia > Deltaproteobacteria bacterium. The sequence goes on along the minus strand of JADLHG010000045.1, from coordinate 320,999 downwards.
GTAGTGCGGGAGCATGAAGCGATCGTGGAGCTGCGTCCCCCAGCGCACCAGCCCCCCCGAGGGTGGGGTCAGCGCACAGCGGGCCACGACCGCGCGGACGAGGAGCATCTGCACCGCGGCCATGCGCTCGTGTGGCGGCATCTCGAAGGCGCGCAGCTCGATGATCCCCTGGCGCCCGCTCGTCCCCGCCGGACTGTAGAGCTTGTCGATGCAGAGCTCCGTGCGGTGCGTGCTCCCCGCCACGTCGACCAGGAGATTGCGGAAGAGACGGTCGGCGAGCCACGGAAAGGGCGGCTGGCCCTCGTGCGCCGTGCGCGAGATGGCGAGCTCGAGCTCGTAGAGCGCGTCGTGGCGCGCCTCGTCGACGCGCGGAGCCTGCGACGTCGGACCGACGAAGAGCCCGGTGAAGAGGAAGCTGAGCGCGGGATGCCGCTGGACGTAGGTGAGCAGCGCCCCGAGGAGCTCGGGCCGGAGGAGAAACGGGCTCTCGACGGTGCTCGGCCCGCCGAGCGTCAGGTGGTGCCCGCCGCCGCTCCCCACCTCCCGGCCATCGAGCTGGAACTTCTCCGTGCTGAGCCCGGCGTGGTTCGCCGCGTCGGCGAGGAGCTCCATCCAGCGGGTGTACTCGGCGAAGCTGCGACTGACGGGGACGTTGACCTCGAGGACCCCGGGGTCCGGCGAGACGACGCAGACGCGCAGTCGCGGGTCTACGGGAGGCGGGTAGCCCTCGAGACTCACCGAGAGCTCGCACTCGGTCGCCGCGTCCTCCACGGCCGCGACGAGCTCGAGAAAAGACTCGGCCTCCGGCAGCGGCGGCAGGAAGACGCGCAGGAGTCCGTCCCGCGGCTCGAGGCAGAGCGCCGTCCGCGAGACGCTCGTCCGCGGCTGGGTCGTCGCGACCGGCGACGCGGCCGTCTCGACCGCGCGTTGCGCCTGCCGCGACCGGGGATCGAAGGCGAAGGGGGCGGGCGCGACCGTCGTATCGGCCTCGAAGCAGGGTTCCGCGCTCCCCTCGAGGCGGTCGAGGGGGAGCCGCAGCCCGATCGGACCGTCCCCCGGCAGGAGGAAGAGGTTGCGCCGCCGGAACCGCCACGCGCTCGTGGCCCAGCCGCTCCCCGTCCGCCGCACGGGCAGCACGAACCCGACCGGCTCGCCGAGGCCCGGCGCGAGCAGCCGCGCGAGTCGCCGCCGCTCCTCGGCCGACGACAGGTCAGCGTCGAGCGGGTCCACATCGAGCGGCAGATTCTCCTCGGCCAGGATCGCGGGCCAGGGGTCCTCGTAGGCCGGCAGCCAGTTCGCAGGCACTCCTAGCCGCGCGGTGAGCGCCGCACCGAAGCGCGCGGCCGCCTCGAGCCCGTCCGACTCGACCGCCCCGGGGCCCCCCGCCGGCAAGACGAGGCGCGACGCCTCCCGCCAGATCGGAACGCCGTCCTCGCGCCACCAGAGGTCGATCGCGAAGCGCGGCAGGCTCTCGCCCGGATACTGCTTCCCCTGCCGCTGCAGCACGAGCGCTCCCCGCCCCACCGGCCCACGCAGCGCGGAGGCGAAGCGCAGGGCGTGGGTCCACTTGGTCGGCCCGAGCGCCTCGGCGTTCCACTCCGGCGCGCGCGGATGCTCGCGGGAGGTCCAGGTGGGCTCGCCCCCCGAGGTCAGCGCCAGCCCCGACGAGGCGAGCTGCGCGTCGACGAACTCCCCCGCGGCGACGATCTCGCGCCACACCTCGTCCGTGTAGGGTTTGCGTGGCCGCGATTCGTGCCCGAGTCGCGTGACCTCCATCCGGCAGGAGAACTCCACCGCCTCGCCGCTCGCCGTCCCCGAGACCGGGGCGGCGAGCTCGGGGGTCGTCGCGCTGGCGAGCGGGATGTGCCCCTCGCCGCAGAGCAGACCGCTCGTCCCGTCGAGACCGATCCACCCCGCACCGGGGACGAAGACCTCGGCCCAGGCGTGGAGGTCGAGCACGTCGGAGGCGACCCCCTTGCGCTCCCCGGGAATGATCCCTTCATCGACGAGCTGGATCAGGTAGCCGCTGACGAAGCGCGCGGCGAGCCCCTGGGCGCGCAGCGCGTCGACCAGGAGCAGCGCCGAGTCACGGCAGCTCCCCGAGCCTCGCTCGAGCGTCTCCTCGCTCTTCTGGACCCCCGGCTCCTGCCGCAGGATGTAGCGCACGTCGGACGCCACGCGCCGGTTGAGCGCCACGAGGTAGTCCACCACGTAGCCGCGCGCGGGCAGGCCCGCCGTCCACGCCGCGAGGCGCGGCCCGGGACGCACGCTGTCGAGAAAGGGCTCGAGCTCCTCGCGCAGCCCATCCGGGTAGACGAAGGGGAGCTCGCGACATCGGTCGTCCACGAAAAAGTCGAACGGATTGACCGGCACCAGCTCGAGCGCCGCGTCCACCGTCAGACCGAGTCGGGAGGTCGTCGCCCCCTCGGGGAAGGTGAGCCGCGCGACCCGGTTGCCCCAGGGATCCTGTTGCCAGCGCACCTCGCACCGCGGGTCCACCTGAAGGTTGTAGGAGAGCAGCCGCGCCGGGCTGTGGTCCGCCGGACGCAGGCGAACCCAGTGGGGGCCGAGAGCCACGCCGTCGGCGTAGCCGTAACGCGTTTGGTGCTTGAGGCGAATCCGCACGAAGGTCCTCTTCCCTGGGCTTGTGGCGAACCGTCAGACGCCCGTATGATCGCGCAACAGATGTTCGCGGACAACCCTCACCGCAGGGGACCATGACGCGTCCCATACGCCCCCTTCGCGCGGCCGGCGGCTCCCTGGTGCCGAGCCTCTTCGAAACCTACCGACCGGTCGACGGGAGCTTCGACGAGCTCTTCCTGGCCGACGGCACCCCCCGTCCCGAGGCGCTCCAGGTCGTGCGCCTCTTCGAGACGCTCGGCCCGACCGAGCTCCGCAGCCGGCAGCGCCTCGCGGACCTGCTCTTCCTCAAGCACGGGATCACCTTCTCGGTCTACTCCGACGAACGCGGCGTCGAGCGCATCTTCCCCTTCGACCTGATTCCCCGGACCATCGCGCCTCTCGAGTGGCAACGCCTGCGCCGCGGGCTCGAGCAGCGGGTGGCGGCGCTCAACGCCTTCCTCGCCGACGTCTACGGCGACCAGCGCATCCTCGACGAGGGGCGCATTCCTCGGGAGCTCGTGGAGGGCTCGCGCGGCTACCTGCGGGTGCTCCGCGGGATCCGCCCCCCGGGCGGCGTCTACGTCCACGTGGCCGGCATCGACCTCATCCGGCGGCCCGACGGCGCCTTCGTGGTCCTCGAGGACAACATCCGCACCCCCTCGGGCGTCTCCTACGTGCTCGAGAACCGTTCGGTGATGAAGCGGGTGCACCCGCAGATCTTCGACAGCGCCCACGTCGCGCCGGTGGACGAGTACCCGCTGCGCCTCAGGGCCGCGCTCGACTCGCTCTCTCCGCGGGGGGCGGGGGAGGCGCGGACCGTCGTATTGACCCCGGGCCCCTACAACTCGGCCTACTTCGAGCACTGCTTCCTCGCCCGGCAGATGGGGTGCGAGCTCGTGCACGGCCAGGACCTCTTCGTCTGGAACGACCGTGTGTACGTCAAGACCACGCGGGGGCCGGCGCCCGTGGACGTGATCTACCGCCGCATCGACGACGCCTTCATCGACCCGGAGGTCTTCCGGCCGGACAGCCTGCTCGGCGTCCCGGGCCTCGTGAAGGCCTACACCCGCGGCAACCTGGCCCTCGCCAACGCGCTCGGCAACGGAGTGGCCGACGACAAGGCGGTCTACGCCTTCGTCCCCGAGATGATCCGCTTCTACCTGGCGGAGGAGCCCGTGCTCGACCAGGTCGCAACCTTCCTCTGCGCCGACCCGGCGCAATGCGAACATGTGCTCCAGAATATCTCCTCGCTTGTCGTGAAGGCCGTCGACGAGTCGGGGGGCTACGGCATGCTGATGGGCCCGCAGGCGACCGCCGCCCAGCTGGAGGCGCACCGCGAACGAATACGCGCCAACCCACGCGGCTACATCGCCCAACCCCTCGTCGAGCTCTCCACCTGTCCCACCTGGTGCGGCCAGCGCGTCGCCCCGCGGCGGGTCGACCTGCGCCCGTACGTCGTGACCGGTCGCTCGAGCTGGGTCCTCCCCGGGGGCCTCACCCGGGTGGCCCTGGTGGACGGCTCGTACGTCGTGAACTCCAGCCAGGGGGGCGGGTCGAAGGACACCTGGGTGCTCGAGGAGGTGGAGCGATGATCTCGCGGGTCGCCGAGTCCTGCTTCTGGCTGCACCGCTACCTCGAGCGCATGGAGAACACCGCCCGCATGCTCGAGGTGAACCACTGGTTCCTGATGGACATCCACCTGCCGCGCCACGAGCGATGGCGGCCGGTCCTCATCGTCGCGGGCGAGCAGCCGCGCTTCGACGCCGCCTTCGGCACGAGCGCCTCCGAGAACGGCGAGGACGTCCAGCGCTACCTGACCTGGGACGAGGAGTGCCCGGTCGCGATTCGCACCTCGCTGCGCGGCGCGCGAGAGAACGCCCGCACCATCCGGGACACCATCAGCCACGAGATGTGGGAGGCGCTCAACGGGCTCTGGATCTGGGCCGAGTCGAGCGCCGCGCGGCGCCTCTACGAGAAGGACCGCACCGCCTTCTACGCGCACGTCAAGGAGTCCTGCCAGCTCTTCATGGGGCTCTGCCACAACACCATGCTCCACGAGGAGCCCTTCGACTTCATGCGCCTCGGCATGCTCCTCGAGCGCGCGGGACAGACGGCCCGCATCCTCGACGTGAAGCACCACCAGCTCGGCAACGGCAGCAGCGGCCACGAAGGCCCGGCGGACCTCGCGCAATGGATCGCCATCCTCCGCGCCTGCTCGGCCTACGAGTCGTTCTTCCGGCGCAGTCGCGGCCTGGTCACGGGGCGCGCGGTGGCCGAGTTCCTGCTGCTCGAGCCGGCCTTCCCGCGCACCGTCCTCCACTGCCTTGACCGGGCGTGGAACTTCCTGCGGCGCATCCGGCCGCGCGAGCCGGCCCACGTGGGAGCTCACTCGGCCGCGCTCCTCTCCCGGCTCCTCGACAGCCTGAAGGGCCGCACCATGGCCGAGCTCCTCGAGAAGGACATCCACCAGGAGCTCACCCGGGTCATCGACGATGCCTCGGCGGTCTGCCTGGCGATCCATGAGGACTACTTCGATCCGGCGCTTCCGGCCGCGATGGGAGCTCCATGACGCACATCCGCCGCGAGGTCCAGCTCAGCCAGCTCCTCGCCATGTCCTTCGACAGCCCCGCCTCTCCCGCCATCACCTTGAAGCACGTGGTGAGCCACAAGCCGCACGACCCGTACGGCTGGGGCTTCGCCTGGTACCCGAGCGGAGACTACGCGGCGCTGGTGATCAAGGACCCCACGACGATCGGCGACAACAGCATGACGCGGATGCTGCGGGACTGGGAACGCTTCCGCGCGACCGCCTTCGTCTGTCACCTGCGCGGAGCGGCCCAGCGCATCCGGCAAGAGGACACGCATCCCTTCTGCCGCAGCTACGCGGGACGCGACTGGATCATCGCGCACAACGGCGACCTCGAGGGCGACCTGAAGCGCGAGCTGCCGCTCGGGGAGGACCCGACCTTCGAGCCCGTGGGGCACACCGACACGGAGCACGCCTTCTGCTGGCTGCTCACGATGATTCGCAGCCATCACGCGCGCAGCCTCGCGGACGTGGGCTGGCCGCGTCTCCACGAGTGGCTCCAGCGCCTGGACGAGCTCGGCACGGCGAACTTCGTCTTCACCGACGGACACGACCTGGCGGTCTACAACGACCAGGGCCTCGTGAATCAGCTCCACTACATCCGGCGGCAGCCCCCGCACGAGCGGATGGTGCTCGAGACCGAGGAGCTCTCGCTCGACCTGAGCCACGCGCTGGACGTCAATCGTACCGCCGTGCTCGTGGCCACCCACCCTCTCTCCGACGAGGAGTGGCGCCCGATGCAGGCGGGCCAGCTGCTCGTGCTACGGCGCGGCACCATCCTCTGGGACAGCCACGGCGAGAAGGCCACGCCGACCGCGCGGGTCCGCGGCGCGGGCCCCCTTCAGGCCCGTCCCACCCTCTCCCTCCGCCGCCCCGACGAGCGCGTGCTCACGGTGACCCACGAGACGGTCTACGGCTACGAGGAGCCGGTGGAGCGGAGCAACCACCTCTTCCGCCTGCACCCCGTGCACGACCTGGCGCAGGAGGTGCTCGAGACGGAGCTCGAGATCTCGGCCGACGGGGTGCGCCGCGATTTCGAGGATGTGTTCGGAAACCACGTCACGCGCCTGGAAATAGAACAACCATTCTCCGAGATGCGGATCCTGGCCCGCTCCCGGGTGCGCCTCCTCGGGGGGCGGCTGATGGACCTGCAGCTCCCCGTCCGGCGCCACACCATCCCCCTGGTCTGGATGCCCTGGCAGCGGCAGATGATGCAGGCCTACCTGCTCCCGCCGGAGCTCGCCGAGACGCAGCTGCGCGAGCTCTCCGAGTACGCCATGAGCTTCGTCGAGCGCCACGACTACGACCTGGTAGAGACGCTCATCGACATCAACGAGACGATCCACCGCGAGTACGCCTACGTGCAGGGCTCGACGAGCGTCCACACCACCCCGTGGGAGGTCTACGTGGACCGCCAGGGGGTCTGCCAGGACTTCGCCAACCTCTTCATCTGCCTGGCGCGGCTGCTGAACATCCCGGCGCGCTACCGCGTGGGCTACATCTACACGGGCGGCAGCTACGAGAACAAGGTGCAGTCCGAGGCCTCGCACGCCTGGGTAGAGCTCTACTTCTCGTGGCTCGGGTGGCGCGGCTTCGACCCGACGAACGGCTGCCTCGCCGGCCTCGACCACGTGCGCGTGGCCTGCGGGCGCAACTACCGCGACGCGACGCCGACCTCGGGCACTATCTACAAAGGGGGCGGCAAGGAGACGCTCGAGGTCTCGGTCCGCGTGGACGAGGAGAGCCCCGACTCACCATGAGGCCGCGACGCCGAGGGAGATGACCGGCCCTCCCGCCTGGCGACGCACGGCTCCGAGACCTCCTTCGAGCGAAGCCACCAGCGCGAGGTGCGACGTGAAACGCCAGTCCCCTTCGAGCGCGAGGCCGACGTAGCTCGTCCCGTTACCCACCCCGCTCGGGCTCTCGCTCAGCGGAGCATCGCCGACGGGAAGTGGGTGGCGCCCGGTGAGGCGCGCGCGCACCGCGAACGGCCTGAGGAAGCTCACGCCTCCTTCGGCGGTCCAGAGCGCCGCGTGCGCGTAGCCGCGCGTCCGCAGGAGATACCCCGCGCTCCCCGCGGCGTAGAAGCGGCGCCAGGAGTAGCCGAGAGCCAGCCCCCACTGGACGTCCCACACGCCCGCGCCGATCCGGAGGTCCCCGAGGCGCGGCATCCCCTCCTCGGTGGAATAGACCTCCTGCACCTCTCGCGCGGGGGCGAGAGGAAAGCGCACTCCCGCCTCGACGGCCAGGGCCAGGCGGCCCCGCCGAAGCGCGGCCACTCGCAGGCCGAGCTGCGGATCCCCGACCGTCACGTGCGAGCCGATGCGCCCGCTCCGCGGGTCGCGCAGGAAGAAGGACTGGAGCATGGGGGCGTGGAGCCAGAGGCCGAGTCGCTCGGCCACGCTGAGCTCCGCGTACCCGCTGAACGTCAGCTCGTGGTAGAGGGGCAGGCTCTGGCCTCTGCCCTCCCCGTCGTGGTAGCCGCTGCCAGCCAGCCAGCGCATCCAGAGCTTGGCGTAGCCGTGCCCCGGCGCGGCCACCCACGGCCCGGCGTCCGCGTGACGACCGTGGACGATGAGCGTGGCGAAGACCGCTAGGGCGAGAAGCGAAGCGCCGCGAACGGAGCGGCGGCGCCTCATGGCCCCCGCGCTGCGCTCAACACTGGCTGCACGCACCGGCGGTCAGGCACTGGCGGAAGGGCGTGCAGACGGGGGGTGTGCCCGGGCACGCGCACGACGACGGGCAGGTCGGGTTCCAGGGGCAGAAGGTCGGCGCGGACGGACAGTCGATCTGGCAACGACAGGACTTCTGACAGCGCACGTTCCCGGTGCACTGTCCGGCGCACATCACCTCGCATCGACCCTCGCCGCATTCCACGTCGGTGGCGCAGTTGCCACCGGTGCAGACGAAGCGACAGGTCCCCCCCTTCGCGACCTTGGAGCAGTCCACCTTCTTACACGAACCTGGGGAGGCCCCGCTGCACGAGACGGCGCACCCCTTGGTTCCGCACTGCACGTCGCCGGGACAGACGTTCGTCCCCGCCTGACAGGTCACGTTGCACGACGCGCTGTCGTGCTTCGCGCAATCCACTTGCGTGCACGAACCGTGGCCGCTGCAGGTCACGCTGCACGGTCCGCTGCCGCACTCGAGGCCGGCGTTGCAGCTGTTGATCCCCGTGCAGCTGATGCGGCAGCTCTCCGGTCCGCTGCAGCGCACGGCGCGGTTCGTGACCTCCACGGTGAGCTCGCACCCCCAGCCCGTCGGGCAGGTCGGGCAGGGTCCGCTCCCCGTGCCGTTGCAGGTCACGCGGCAGACCCGCGCCCCGAGGTCGCAGCTCGTGCAGCCGGGCGGGCAGGTCAGGGCGTCGGGGACGGCCGTATCGGGAGGCGGTCGCGTGTCGCGCGAGAGATCGGCGCGCAGGTCCACGCGCAGGTCCGCTCGCAGATCGGCGCGTAGGTCCGGGCGAGCCTCGCCAGCGTGATCTCTCGCCGCCGCGTCGGGAGGGCGGGTGTCCACGCGTCCGTCCTCGGGGAGCGGCCCGTCCTGCGCGACCGCTCCGTCGTACGCCGCGCCCACTCCTCCGCGGTCGAATCTGCACCCCAGGGCGGAGAGCACGAGCACCGAAAGCCACACCGATCGCGCGGAACGCCGTCGCATCGCCCGATGGTATCAGATCCCGCCGCCCCGTCGACAATTCGGCCCGCGCAGCCAGGGTTCACCTATGATGGGGACCCATGCAATCGGCCGACCCACCCGAGGCGCGTCTTCGGAGCTGGCGCCTCCGCGTCTTCGCCGGGACCTGGCTCTCCTACGCGGGCTACTACTTCTGTCGCAAGCCCTTCTACAAGGTGAAGGGGACCCTCACCGTCGAGCGAGGGCTCTCGGCCGCGACCCTCGGCACCATCGGCAGCGCGTACCTCGTCACCTACGCCCTCGGGCAGTTCGTCGCCGCCGCCATCGGCGGCCGCCTCGGCGCGCGCCGGTTGCTCCTCGTCGGCATGCTGGCCTCCGTGCTCCTCAACGCCCTCGCCGGCCTCCTCCCCGGAACCACCGCGCTGCTCCTGCTCATGGGGGCCAACGGCCTGGCGCAGGGCACCGGCTGGGCCGGGAACGTCGGGACCATGGCCCACTGGACCCGCCGGAGCGAGCGGGGAACGATCATGGGGCTCTGGTCCACCTGCTACCAGGCCGGTGGGCTCGCCGCAGGCCTCTGGGCTGCGTTTCTCGTCGGGCACTACGGCTGGCAGTGGTCCTTCCTCGGTGGCGCCGCGGCGCTCCTCCTCATCACGGCGCTCTTCGGCCTCTTGCAGCGCAACCGCCCCGAGGACGTCGGGCTGGCGCCTCTCGAGCCCCCCGTCGGGGAGCGCGCCGGGCCAGGCCCGCACGACGCGGAGGCCACCGAGGCCGCCTCTCGCGGCTGGCCGCGGTCGGTCTGGTTCACGCTAGGGCTCATGAGCGCCGCCTACTTCGCCATCAAATACGTGCGCTACGCGCTGCAGAGCTGGGCCGCGTACTTCCTCCAGCTCAACTTCCGCCTCTCGTCGGCCCACGCCGGCTACCTGGCCGACCTCTTCGAGGCCGGGGGAACCGCGGGGGTCATCGTGGCCGGTCGCCTCTCGGACCGCCGCTTCGGCGGGCGCCGCACGCCGGTCATCCTGCTCCTCCTCGTGGGCCTCGCGCTGGCGTGCCTCTTCCTCTGGCTCGTGGGGGTCCGCTCCGTGCCGCTCTTCGCGCTCAGCCTGGGCCTGGTCGGCTTCCTGCTCTACGGTCCCGACAGCCTCCTCTCGGCGGCGGGGGCCATCGACGTGGGGAGTCAAGCCGGCGCGCTCCGAGCCTCGGGCCTCATCAACGGTATCGGGGCCGTGGGCTCGATCCTGCAGGAGCTCGTGATCGGCGAGCTCTACGTCCGGCGCGCGGGGCATCTGGGGCTCATCTTCGGCTCGCTGCTCCTCGCGGCGAGCGTGGCCCTCGCCTGCATGCTCTGGGTCGCCCACCGCAACCGCCGGGGCCTCTCGAACCTGTGAGGCGATCCTTCGGAGTCCGCACTACTACCCTGCGGCCGAAGGAGTCACGACGGGGAATCTTGTGCAGCTACCGGGGATAGGCCAGGATAGTCCAGGTGCGGGGACGGACCCACCCCCCCGTACGGTGCCCATGGACGACTTTCGCCGCAGGTCGGTGACCGGCGAGCATCGCGCCGCCATCGACGAGCTGATACGGCTCGAAGAACGCAACGTCGCCGGCCAGCTCGGCGAAGGGGATCGCGCCCGGTGGCTCGCCCTCACCGAGCGGCTTTTCGGCTCGCGCGCCGACGATCGGCGCCGCTTCTTCCGCATCCAGACCCATCGCCACGCGGAGCTGCTGCTCCCGGAGGGGCCCCTGCGGGTGCGCGCCACGTCGATCAGCGCGGGGGGAGTCTTCCTCGAGACGGCGACGCCCGACCCGACGCTGGTCGGAAAGACCGTCGAGCTCGTGCTGCTGCTCCCTATGGCCAAGGAGCGCCAGCTGCTCTTCCGCGTGCTGGTGCGGTGGGTCTCGCCCGCTACGGCGGCCACCCCGGGACTGGGGGTGGAGTTCGTCGAGCCCACCTCGGAGCAGCTCCACCTGCTCCTCGAGCACCTCCGAGCGCACCTCCTGTGGCTGCTCGAGCTCTCGCAGGAGAAGTACCACTTCTTCTTCCAGCACTCCGCCGACCTGGCCATCCTGCTCGACGGACAGGGGCAGATCCGGGACCTCAACCTCGCCGGGTCGGAGCTGCTCGGGCTGAGCGCCCCGCAGCTCCTCGGCTCGCCGCTCGAGCGGCTGGTCGTCCCGTCGAGCCACGCGAGCGTCCGCCAGGCCCTGGTGGTGGCGATCGATCAGGAGCAGCGCCTGCCGGGGCTTCAGCTCCTGACGGCCGAGGGGCAGGCCATCCCCGTCGACGCGGCGCTCATCCCGTTCAACGTGCAGGACCTGCAGCTCGGCGTGATCCTCGTCGCGCAGGACCTGCGGCATCGTCGCGCGTTCGAGGACAAGCAGCGCGCGGTGGAGCGGCGTCTCTTCGAATCCCACAAGCTCGCCACCATCGGGCAGATCACTGCCGGCATCGCGCACGACATCAACAATCCCCTGGCGTACATCCTGTCGAATCTGACCCAGCTCGACGACTACCTCGAACCCTTGCTCAAGCTCACCGCCCAGGCGAAGGCCCTCGGCCCGGCGTCCCCCGTGGAGCCCGCCCTGCTCGAGGAGATGGAGCAGGTGCTCCCCGAGCTGATCAGCGATTGCCTCGAGGGGAGCCGCCGCATCCGCGACATCCTTCGCGAGATAAAGGACTTCACCCGCGTCGACACCGAGGCCATCGTGCGCGTGGAGCTCAACGACGCGCTCGACGCCGCGATTCGCATGGTGAACAACCTGATCAAACACCGGGCGCGGCTGGAGCGGGCGTACGCGCCGGGACTTCCGGCCACGCACTGCAACTTCGGGCGACTGAGCCAGGTATTCCTGAACCTGCTGACCAACGCCGCCCAGGCGTTCGATACGGTGGATCTGGAGAACAACCGCATCCGGGTCTCCACGGCGCTCGTGGACGGCAAGCTCCAGCTCCAGGTGGCGGACAACGGCCGCGGCATCCCGCCGGAGATGGTGAAGCTCATCTTCCAGCCCTTCTTCACCACGCGACGACGCGAGGGGGGCACGGGCCTCGGACTATCGATCGCCAAGGAGAGCGCCCAGTCGCTCGGCGGCGATCTGTCGGTGACCTCCACCGTCGGGGTGGGGACCTGCTTCACCCTCACCTTGCCGGTGCGCGAGGATCAGGTGCGAGTCGTGCCAGCGGCGATCCGCGACGCCGCACCTCCGCGGCGCCGCAAGCTGCTCATGATCGACGACGAAGAGGCGGTTCTGCGGGGCTTCCGCCGCGTGCTCTCCGGCGAGTTCGAGATCCAGAGCACGAGCTCGCCCCGGGCGGCGCTCGAGCTGGTCGCGGAGCATCCCTTCGACGTGATCCTCTGCGACGTGATGATGCCCGAGCTCTCGGGGCTCGAATTCCACCGGCGCCTGCAGGCGAACCTGCCGGAGCAGGCGGCCCGCATCGTCTTCATCACGGGCGGCACCTTCACTCCCGAGGAGGAGCAGCAGCTCCGCGCCATGGCCAACCCCGTCCTGGCCAAGCCCATCGAGCCAGCAGAGCTGGCGCAAATCCTCCACCAGGTAGGCAGCGCGGCCTGAGCTGATCCCGGCCCCCCTCCCCCAAAAGCCGATTGGGGCACCGGCCCGTGCTGCCGATGCCCCAACCGGGGAGGAGGTTTCAGTTGTCAGGAGGACGCCGGCCGAGGCACCGGCCCGTGCTGCCCGTGCCCCGGCCGGAGTCGATTAACGGTTGTTGAGCACCCGGTCGGCCACGTTGCGGATCGCGCCGATCACGCCACCGCGGCGACCGCCGCCCTGCCCCGCCTCGCGCGCGGCCCGCGTTCCGGGGCCGGCGTGGAAGGGGGACTCGCGGAAGGCCGAGGGGGCCACCTGATTGGTCGCCGAGTAGTTCGCCAGGTGGTGCGGCGCGCGGATCCGCTGCGGCGCCTGCACGCCCGCCTGCTGCAGGGCCTGGTGCAGCCCCGCCATCCCGCTCTCGCCCTCGGTCTTGAGGATGGCCATGCCCACCGCCTGGCCGTTGCGGCCGAGACCCTGGATCACGCCGTCCCCGAGGTAGCGGAACTTGGCCGGCTTGGCCGCGTTCGGCCACAGCCGCAGGTCGTTGTTCGTGCGGGCGCGGCCCCAGTAGTCGCGCAGCACGCCCTGCGCCGCGTCGGCATCCACGCCGGGCTGAGCGGCGAAGAGCTGCTGACGGAGCGTGTTCAGACCGTTGTTGAGGCCCTTGTCCTGGCCGAAGCCCCAGTTGGCCCAGTTGATCTTGATGCCGGTGATGACCTGGAACTGCCGCTGCGCCACCCGGTCGAAGACCTGCTCGATGGCCTTGCGATCCACGGCCTCCGCGCTCTCGTTGGCCAGGCTGGCATCGCGCCGGATCGCCGCGCGCCGCATCTGAGCGAAGATCTGCGGGAAGTCCTCCTGGAAGCGCTCCATGAGCTGCCCGGCCGGCGTCGCGTAGACCGTCTTCTCGCCACGGGTCGTGGTGAAGCCGTTCACGTTGCGGATGAGCTTGTTGAACCAGCCCTGCAGCACCGCCGGGTTGTCGTTGCTGCCCTGGGTGGCGCTGTGCTTCGCCCACTCGAAGGGGTTGGTGAAGCTGTTCAGGTAGCGCAGGTCGCGGCCGTTGCGCACGCGCATGTCCAGGTCCATCCGGAAGCCGTCCAGGTCCTTGACCATCACCTTGCCGGTGGGCAGACCGCGGCGGTCCACCTCGACGAGGAAGTTCTGCGTGTGGAGCTCGCCCTGCAGCCCGTGCTCGAGGCCGAGGTAGAGGTAGGTGCGCACGAGCGGCTCGATGAGGCCCTTCGTGGCGAGCTGGAGCGGCTGGATGCGCGTGGTCTCCGACAGCTGCTTCAGCCCCTTGATGAAGGCGAAGGCCGGGACCCAGCGCGTCGCGGCGTCCATGCGCGTCAGCGTCTCGGGGAGCTCGCGGAAGATCGTGGCGCGGTCGAAGCCGACGCGGCGGCCTCCCACCTGGATGTCACCGGGGACGAAGGAGGCCGGCTCGGGCATGAAGGAGACGCCGTTCCGGTCCAGCTCCTGCTGCGTCGCGCTCGAGAAGGCCTCGTTCACGAGCTTCGAGCGGTTAGCCTTCTTCTCGGTCTGGACGCGGGAGATGCCCACCTTCGTGACGGTACCGTCCCGGTCCTTCTTCAGGTAGTAGTCGATGTTCGCGTGCACGCTGACCTTGACCCAGATCGGCCGGTTCGGCTGGTCGCGCTTCCACACGATGAGCGAGCGCGGCGACGAGGTGGAGGTCGCCCAGTACTCGCCGTAGCGCGCGCCGTACTTCTCGATGAGCGAGTCGTACTTGTCCGCGTAGAGCGGGTGGAAGAAGAAGCGGACCATCTCCCGCCCGTTCTCCGTGTACCGCACGTGCTCGCGCATCTGCGCGCTCATGGCCGGGTCCATGTAGTTGTGCTTCATCGCATCCGCCGGGATGGGGATGTACGGCAGGTCGAAGACCTCGCGCGCCTCGGGACGGAAGCGACCCAGCTTCGTCGCCATCTCCTCGTGCCCCGAGGTCCAGGGGTTGTCCTCGACCTCCGTCCGCAGCATGGTCTGCACGCCCTGCGGGAGCTGCCCGAGCGCCTCGGCCGGGTTGGCGTGGAAGATCCGGTTCCAGCCCTCGGCGGTGAGCTTGGGCGCCCAGAAACCCTGGCGGCCCACTTCGGCTTTCCAGTCCGCGGAAGCCGTTCCAGCTGCGAGGAGCAGCACCAGAGCGACCAGGCTACGAGTTGCACGGGTAAACATGTCGTCGTCCTCCTGGGCGCGGATATGAGCAACCCGCGTGCCATGCCGACGACGGTAGAAGTGCCTAATATGGCTATACTTTTTGATCTCGGGCGGCTGACCTCTCCACCCCCGCGCCGCGTCGCATCACGGCCTCTCTGCTGGCGGCCCGGCTTGCGGCTCTCACCGATTCTCGGTGCGTGCGCGGTTTCTCGAGGGGTGGACTCCGGCCAAGCCGCCGTGATCTGGTGCGCAGGCCGCCGCTGCGCACGCCGTGATCACCCCTGGGCTGACGGGTGGCCAATCCAGGCGATGGTCTCGGCCATCCCCTTTCAGGCTCGGAGAGCGGGATTCGAAGAGGGGGGGTGACGACGGTAGCCGGTGCGCGATCTCTCGGGAGAGCCCGGGCGCCCCGTCGACGACGGATAAGGGCGCGCCGTCACTCGGCACGGGCGAAGGCTACACGCCGCGCACCTTCACGAAGGGCCGCTCGTGGGGGGCTCCGGCCGCCAGGTGGAGCTCGTTGCGCGAGAGATCCATGACGATCCCCGCCAGGGTGACGCTTGGAGAATCCGGTGCGGGTGTCTTGCTCACGGCGTAGGGGGCCCCGCCGCGGCTGCGCAGCACCTGCTGAAGCCGCGCCGTGGGGTCCGGCAGCTGGGCCCGGAGCTCGCGGGCGAGCTGAGTGGCCACCTGGTCTCGATTCAGCGTGGACCGGTTCCGCTGCTCGGTGCAGCCCGCCGCCAGCGGAGCATCCTTATAATGGTTCGCGTGGACGAGGACCCCCTCCCGCAGGGGGAGGCGGGCGTGGGACCGCGGCGTGAGCTCCAGGTCCGCGGCCACCGGACCGGTGGCTGCCGCCTGAGCCAGCAGCAGGTTCGCCGAGGCGGAGCGGGGCGCCCGCGTCACCAGGGTCTGGGCCTCCTCCAGGGTGCGGCACGAAAGCGCCAGCCGCAGCAGGCAGTGGACGGGGACGCCGAACGGCCCGCCCGGCTCGTCGGTGCGGTGCGAGAGGAAGTTCAGACACACCCCGAGCCGGTGCTGATTGAAGCCGATCTTGGCCACCATGCCCGCCTCGGTGAAGGTGACCAGGGCCGGCCGCCCCGCCGGCCGCAGCCGGAGCAGGACCAGGTTCTCCTTCACGTCTCCTCGCCAGTCCCAGTTCTGCCCGAGGGCCAGCCGAGCCGACGCCCCCTTCCCCTCGACGAGGGCGAGCGCCGTGCATCCCGGCCAGACGCTGCGCTCGCGGCCGGGCAGCGCCTCTCCGCTCTGGGCCTTGGGGGCCTTGCGACGCGCCAGGACCGCCAGGTCCGTGCGCGCGTTCACCATCAGGATCTCGGTGCGGGTGCGACCGGCGCCCTTCGCGATCCCGTCCATCTCCTCGAGGAGCTCGGGGTGACGCTGCGCCAGCAGCGGGCCGAAGCCCTCGGCGCGACGGAGCACCTCCGCCGGCGTGGTCTGGGCCGTCGTGGACAGCCATCTCAGGTAGAAGGCCACGCTCCGGCCGATGGCCGCACCGAAGGCCCGGCCGTGCGCGAGGCCAAGCGTCCCAGGGCTTCCGGCAGCCTCGAGCTCCGGAAAGGGCGGGCGACCTGCCGCCCGCGCGAGGGGCCGTGTCAGTCCGAGGAGCGCCGCGGCGCTCGCGCCCGAGAGCCACTGTCGCCGGGTGCAGGTGGGTATCGTCATGGGTCCCTCTTCGCACAACCGCGGGCGCACGTACAGGGGCGACGGGGCCGACCCCCCCTTGGCTCGCGCCCCCCTTGGGTGTCCCGGAAAGCGCGCCCCGGACGGCCTTCCGGTATACTGGGCGGGCATGGAGCCAGTACAAAAAGCACGCCTCGCGGCCATCGCGGACGCCCTCTCCATCGGGCGCCTCGAGCGGCACATCATTGTCTGCGCCGACCAGAAGACGCCCCGCTGCGCCTCCCGCGAGACGACGAAGGAGCTCTGGGACTACCTGAAGCGGCGCCTCAAGGAGCTCGGGCTGACGAGCGGGCCGCCGCCCTGGCAGGGCCAAGGCGAGGGACCTCCGCCGCCCACGGCACCGGGTACGGGTCGCGTGCTCCGCAGCAAGACCGAGTGCCTCCGGGTCTGCGAGCAGGGCCCCATCTGCGTCGTGTACCCTGACGGTACCTGGTACAGCGGCGTCACCGTGGCGGTGATGGAGCGCATCATTGTGGAGCACCTGGTGGGCGGGCGGCCGGTGAGCGAGCACGTCTTCGCGGTGGATCCCCTCAAGGGGGCTGAGGCCTCCGAGGGCAGTGGCAAGGGGTAAGGCATGCGGATGTTCCTGAGCTACCGGGGTGACAGCATCGAGCTCGCCCCGGGGGAGACGATCCTGGGACGCGGCCTGTCCTGCCGCATCCGCTTCAACGACCCCGCCGTGTCGCGCCAGCACGTGCGGCTCGTCGTGGCCGGCGGAAGCCTGACGGTGGAGGACCTCGGCAGCAGCAACGGCACGCGCGTGAACGGCCAGCCACTCACCACGCAGCGCGCGCTCAAGGACGGAGACTCGCTGCAGGTGGGCAACCGCCAGTTCCGCGTGCACGTCATCGCCGACCTGCGCGGCGACGAGTCCTGCGACGAGGACACTCTCAATCGCGGCGACGTGTGGGACGGCCCGACGCAGGCCGATTCGACCCCGGGCCCCGAACCGCTCCCACCCGACCTGCAGCGGCTCGCCAGCGCCGAGATCCGGCTCGGCGAATTGACGCAGCAGAACTGCCCCCGCTGCCGCGCCCGCGCGCCGATCGAGGCCGAGCGCTGCCCGGGCTGCGGCTACGAGTGGCCACCGGGCCGCCCGATGTCGGTCACGCAGCGCATCCGCGTGGAGGAGGCCGAGCGCCGCCGCGAGCCGCGCCACCCCGTGGACGTGCCGGTGCTCTACAGCAGCGACAGCCTGACCTTCGACGCCGTGGCGCGGGACGTGAGCCGCGGGGGGATGTTCGTCGGCACGGAGCTCCTCGACGCCGTCGGGACGGCGTGCGCGATCACGGTGCTACCCGACGGACACGCCGCGGTGACGCTCACGGGAGTGGTGGCGCACGTGGTTGCCGAGCAGGAAGGGCGCGGAGGTCGTCCTCCTGGCATGGGCGTGCAGTTCAGAACGCTGGATCGCGGCGCGGAGACCTGGCTCATGCAGCTCATCGCTCGCGCCGAGAACGAGGTCCAGCTGGCCGCCGACTCCGAGAGCACCCCGTGACGACGCCGGCCCAGATGTGGCGGTCGATCGTGCGCGAGGGGAAAGAGCGGGCGAAGGTGGCCGTGCTCTCGCTGGTCACGCCGCGCATCCCGCTCCCGCCGGACCTGGCGCGCCGCCGCGTGATCTTCATCGGCGCCTCCGTCGGCCACGCCTGGCGGCTGCCGCTCGTCTTTCCGAACCTCGAGACGCGCGCGGTCTACGCCTTCGACAAGACCGAGGCCGTACGCGACGCCATCGCCTCGCGCCCCGACGCGGTGATCCTCAAGGAATGCGCGGCCTACTTCCCGAACGAGGGGATCGACTTCGCGCTCGTCGAGCAGTGGGTCGCCGAGCTGCGTGCCGCGGGGATCCGCCCGGTCCTCGCCACCGTCGCTCCGATCACGCGCGAGCTCGAGGCGCGCGAGCCCGGTCGGGCAGCCGCACTCTGGGCCTTCAACGACCGGCTACGCGACTACGCGTCCTCGGAGCGCCTGCCGCTCCTCGATCTCGAACGCGCGCTCCGCGTCTCCACCACCGACCGCTACCTGCGCCCGGGCCTCGACACCGGCGACGGGCTGCACCTCGCGCGCAAGACCTACCGCTACTACCTGGACCACCTGATCCCGCCGCTCCTCGCCGCGACCTTCGCGGAGGAGTAGCGCGCGGTCGGAAGCCAAGCCCCCCTAGCGCAAAAAGATGGCGAGGAGCCCCACCGCGAGGAGCACGTAGGAGAGCGCGGCCAGGATGAGCCAGTGGTGGACGCGCTTGTTCTTCGGCCAGGTGTAGATCGCGCCGAGGAGCCCGAGCCCCGCGGCGAGGCGTGCCGGCGTCACCTTGAGCCCCGAAAGATGTTCGCGCACCCACTCGGCCGCCCCGCGCGCCTTGTCCTGCGTCCCCTCCACCGCCCGCGCTTGCGTGCGCCGCGCAGTGGTCTCGTCCTCCTTCGGGCGGTTCCGCTCGACGAGCTCCTCCTCGGTCGGGACGTGCGGGGCACGCTGCGCGAGAGCCGCGCTCGCAGAGAGCGCGAGGCCCCCGAGGAGCAGGGTCGCGGCGAGGGGCGAAGGGGGTCGCATCGTCTGATTATGGACGGCCGCGCTCCGGGGCGCAGGTTCTTGCTGGGGGTTGGGCACTTTCTTGCCCCGGGCCGGTCCCGACGCGAAGATTCGACGGACATGCCATTGCTTCGCACGCTGACTCGCCTGTCGTTGTGGGCGGCGCTCCCCGCCTTCGCGGGCTGCGCCACGAGCGGGATCCCCAGCCCGGAGCCACCGCGCAGCGCGCGCCGCGCGGGTCGCCCTCCGTCTTTGCCCCCGGCCGCCCGGTTCGACCCGGTCCTGGCCCTCGTGCAGGCTTCCTGCACACGGCACGGCGTGCCGGTCCCGCTCATCCTGGGGGTGATCCACGTCGAGTCGCGCTTCCAGCCGATCACGCGCTCCTCGGCCGGCGCCCGCGGCTTGATGCAGCTCATGCCGGCCACCGCCGCCTCGCTTGCACGGCGACTCGGCATGCCGAGCTACGACATCGATGATCCGGCCTTCAACGTGGAGGCGGGCACGCTCTACGTGTCGCTCCTGCTCAAACGCTTCGGCGGAAGCGAGCGCCTGGCGCTGGCGGCCTACAACACGGGCGAGTACCGGGTGCGGCGCTGGATCGCGCGCGGCGATCCGCTCGCCGCCTACAGCGAGCGCTACGTGGGCGCCGTGCTGTCGGCCCGCGACCGCTTCGCGGCCGAGCCCGGGGCGGACCCGACCCGGGTCATGGCCCGCCGGACCGAGCGAGGTCCGGACCGGGACCTGGACCGCTCGGGCCTCCTGGTCCTGCTGCGCGAGAGGGAACGCCTGTACGGACGGCGCCCCAACGTAGCCGTGCGCGAGGAGCCGAAGCAGGCCTCTCGCCGGCCGGTCCTGAGCGAGAGCGCCGAGCCCCTCCCGGTCCCCGACCACCTGCCGGAGACCGCCCCGGCCCCGACGAAGCCCCCACCGGCCCCCGAAGAGCCGGAGACGCCGGCCTCCGCGCCCACGAAGCCGTCTGAACCCGCACCTCCCGCCTCCGCCCCCACGACCCCCGAGACGCCTACCTCCGCCCCGGTACAGCAGCCGTAGCCAGCCGGCCTCCAGGCCACAGATCCAAACCGCGGCCCCTGCGTTTCCTCCAAGGACTTGCTAAGGTGATACGTCTAATGTCCAACATGTCGGTTCCCCCTCCTTCTCCGAACCCGCACGAGCAGGCCGCGATCCTCGTGGCCCGGGCGCAGGCCGGCGACCACGCCGCCTTCAGCGAGCTGGTGCGGCGCTACCGCGCGCGCATCTTCGCCCTCGCGCTGCACCTGACGGGCACCGAGGCCGAGGCCGACGACGTCACGCAGGAGGTTTTCTGGGGGGCCTACCGCGCGCTGCCGCAGTTCGCGGGGCGAAGCGAGTTCTTCACCTGGGTCTACCGCATGGCCGTGAACCGCTCGCTGAACGCGCGGCGGAACCGTCGGCGGCGCGGCGAGGAGCCGATGGACGACCCCCGCGTGGCGCGTGCCGTCGCGGTGGACGCGGGAGGCGACCCGGCCCGCGCGGCGGAGCTACGGCAGACCTATAGCCGCCTGCTCGGCGCGCTCGACCGTCTTCCCACGGCGATGCGCACCACCGTGGTGCTCGTCGCGCTGCAGGGCCTCGCGCACGGCGAGGCGGCCATCGTACAGGGTTGCTCGCCCGGCACGATCGCCTGGCGCATGCACATGGCCCGCGAACAGCTCGGCAAGGCGATGCAGAGCCTCAGGCCACGACGTCCCACCCCCGTGGCTGTCCCCGCCCCCGACGTATCGAGCGAGCTTCGCGAGCTCCTGCAGGCGTGCGGTCTGCCGGTGCTCGCGCCGAGCTGATCTCTGCTCTAACGGAAGATGAAGGGAAGGGTGAGCGTCAGCGGCTCGCCACCGCCTCGGCGGAAGGCGAAGCCCTTGACGGTGGCCACGACGCAGCTCTCCATGCTCGGGCTCTGGAAGGAGCGCTCCACGATCGAGGCCGTCGTGACCGAGCCGCTCGGCGGAGGCCCGACGGTGACCTGCACCGTGAGCTTGCCGGCCAGGTCCGGCTCCACGCGCCGCTGCCGCGCGAAGCAGGCGTTCACCATCGGGAGCTGTCGCCGCACCTGCCGGTAGATCTGCCCCTCGTCGTCGGGAGCGGCCGGCGCGGGGTTCGCCGAGTTCTGCGCGGGCGCGTCCATCGAGTTCTTGTCGGGCACGTCGAGCGACGTGGTCGG
>JADLHG010000044.1 GCA_020848905.1 Deltaproteobacteria bacterium | reverse complement strand
GTGAAAACGTGCTCGGTCGTCCCATGTCTGCATCCTCTCAACAAATGGAGCCTCCAGGAAAGCCGGGGCGGTTCACTCCTCGGAGGGGGACGCGGATAGAAACTCGGCTGGACGGCTGACCTCTCGGGGTCCTCGGTCGTCCCTCTCCTCGGAGGGGGACGCGGATAGAAACTTGCCGCCATCGGAGGCGCGCCCATCAGCTCCGTCGTCCCTCTCCTCGGAGGGGGACGCGGATAGAAACGTCGAGCAGCTCCGCGCGGCCGGTGGGCTCTCGGTCGTCCCTCTCCTCGGAGGGGGACGCGGATAGAAACACGTCCACGTCGATCACGAAGAGCCCCGAGGCCTCGTCGTCCCTCTCCTCGGAGGGGGACGCGGATAGAAACGAGTGCTGCCCCGCGGCGTCATCCACGATGACCGTCGTCCCTCTCCTCGGAGGGGGACGCGGATAGAAACGCGGCGCAGCAGGCGAAGCTCAAGGAGAACTGGGTCGTCGCTCTCCTCGGAGGGGGACGCGGATAGAAACTTGTAGGTCGGGCTGACCACCTGCCCCGTGGCGTCGTCCCTCTCCTCGGAGGGGGACGCGGATAGAAACCCGTTCCGCCCGGTGGGGCGCGCGCACGTCATCGTCGTCCCTCTCCTCGGAGGGGGACGCGGATAGAAACAGCGGCGCGCACGTCGCATCCCGCTTGGCCACGTCGTCCCTCTCCTCGGAGGGGGACGCGGATAGAAACTGGTAGAAGGCGCAGAGGAAGGCGAAGTCGGACGTCGTCCCTCTCCTCGGAGGGGGACGCGGATAGAAACGGGCAATGGCGAAGGACGCCGACGCGGCGAAGCGTCGTCCCTCTCCTCGGAGGGGGACGCGGATAGAAACGGGCAATGGCGAAGGACGCCGACGCGGCGAAGCGTCGTCCCTCTCCTCGGAGGGGGACGCGGATAGAAACGACGCGCTCGTGCACCGCGCCCACCTGGCGACGTCGTCCCTCTCCTCGGAGGGGGACGCGGATAGAAACGACTCCCCCCTCTCCCTACCCCGCCTTCGGCGCGATGACCAGCGCCTCTCCCGTCTCGAGCAAGGTCTTCAGCCCGGAGAGGACCACGCTCCACCCCTCGCTCGCGACGTGCTTCGCGGTCTTTGGCGCGTCCCGCATCTCGTGCACCGCCGTGAGCTTGCAGACTGCGCCGCGTGGCTCGATGAGCCAGGTGATCGTGGAGCACTCCTTCGCGAGCTCCGCGTCGTAGCGAACGATCCAGGTGTGCACGAGCTTGTACGGGGGCTCGGCCGCCAGGATCTCCCCATCCACGCATGGACTGCCGTCGGGAAAACGGTAGACGATGGCTTCGCCGGGCTTCCCGCTCGTCGCCACCAGGGTGCCGAAGAAGTACTGCTTCGTGAACTCGGGGTCGATCAGCGCCCGCCAGAGCTTCTCCGGCGTGGTGCGAATGAAGGTCTCATAGATCTGGGTCGTGCTCTCGCTCATCGGTTGCTCCTCGCCCGCCTGGGGGTCCCATCGTTCGACTTCGTCGCCGGCGGCTTCGGCCGCACGTCCGCGCCGTCGTCCTCCAGCCGCTCCTTCAGTCCGCTCATCGCCGCGGTGATCGCCGCCGCGTACTTGCCAATCCATCGGTCGTGGACGCGACGGATGGGCACTGCGTTCAGGTAGTGCAGCTTCTCCCGCCCAACCTTGCGGCTCACCACGAGGTGCGCCTCCTCGAGCACGCGCAGGTGCTTCATCACACCGAAGCGCGTCATCTCGAGCCCCTCGCAGAGCTCGCCCAGCGTTTGGCCCTCGTCCGCAAAGAGGCGGTCGAGGAGCTCGCGCCGGACCGGGTCCGCCAGCGCCTTGAAGACGTCGTCCATCGCAACCGCCATTATGTGACCTTTTGGTCACCTGTCAAGAGAGGCGCTGAGTCGGGGTTCCCGTCGTCTCGGGAGGCGAGATGGTTGGACCGTCGTCGAAATCAGGCGATTCGCACCGCCGCGCTAGGGGCGCCGCCCTGCTAGCCTGCCGCGCCGCCGGTGGCCGGTCCTCGCGGGCCGAGCCGCGCATGCGTATCGAGGCCGTAGCGTCGGCCGCGCCACTTCACCTCGGGCCAGAGCAGCGTGGCCACGTAGATGAAGGGCGCCGCGAGGAGCAGCGCGTAGGGGACCCAGGCGTGCCGGAGACGAATCGGAGCCCCCCCCACCGCGCGGTGCAAGCGCATGATGCTCGCCCCGAGCGCGAGCGCCGCGGCATAGAGCACCGCCCCGGCCCACGGATGCCCCGTGACGACGGCGGCGAACCCGAGCCCCAGCCCGAGCCAGAACTCGATCCCTCGCAGCCAGGCCGGCCAGTTGAAGGACCAGAAGGGCAGCCCGCTGCGCGAGAAGATGATCCAGCGTCGATAGGTTCGCAGAAACTCCGCGAGCGTCATGCGCTCGTCCACGATCTGCAGGGGATGCCGCGTGACGACGTTCCGGTAGCCCGCCTGCACCACGCGCGTCCCGATGTACATGTCGTCCACGAGCTGGCCCGAGACCGACTCGAGGCCGCCGATCCCGGCGAGGGCCTCCCGCCGGAAGAGCATGAGCTGCCCCATGATGAAAGGCATGCTCCCCTGCTCCCCGGCGGTGAGCGCCACCGCCGGTCCATACAGACCGTTGAGCAACGTGGCGTAGCCCACGGCGCCCGCCGTGCGCAGCGGGTTTTCGACCACCACCGGAGCGAACGTGCACCCGATCCGCTCGTCGGAGAGGAGCGTGTCCGCCAGGACCCGCAGTACCTCCCGGTCCGGTCGCGTATCCGAGTCCCCGAACGCCACGAGCTCCCCGCGAGCCTCCTCGAGCGCCCGGATCATCGCGTTGAGTTTCCCGGTGCGCCCGGGAGGCGGCGTGCCGACGAAGATCACCCGCGCCGTGCCGGGGTGCCCCCCACTCCGGTGGGCCTCGATTGCCGCTCGCGCTACGGGCAGGGCGGGATCGGTCTCTTCGTCGAAGACGAAAAGCGTCTCCACCTCGCCGGGGTAACCGGTGGCGAGGGCCGCCGCGAAGTTCTCCGCGGCACCCTCGTCGAGGCCACGTACCGGGCGTATCACCGTCACCGAGGGGTACTGGGCTCTCCCCGGCACGGGTTGCTCGCGCCGCCTCGCCACAGCGCGGCGGAGCATCAGGTGCGTGTAGAGGACGGCGCCCAAGAGGCCGGCGCCGACCACGATACCTCCAAGCTCGATGGTCATGCGATCGTGTCCGGTCAGGGAGCGTGCATCCGGCAGGCCACGCTCGCCGCGTGGGTTCAAGAATTGACCTGACGCAAGGTTGGCCGGATGGCCTCGGGGCCGAACGCGCCCGCTCCTTGCCGAACTGGCCCACTTTCGCCCTCACGCACCTCCAGGAAGGGTCATTGCCACCTGATGAGCATCGTCGAGAGCTGCCACGGGGTCAGACGGAAGCAGACCCGTTCCCCGTCGCGTCGCAGCTCGCGTGGACATCCGAGGGGCCGCTCGACCGGATCGATCTCCAGCACCTCCGCGACGGGCCGAGCCAACTCCAGACACGCTTCGCTCTCCCGCGAGCTGGCGTTGAGCAGGCGCACCACGAGCCCTTCGCGCCCGGGGTAGGCGGCGACCACGACGACGTGCTCCGGCGCCGCGGCGACCAGGCTCCGGGCTGCAGGCACGGCCCCGCTCCCTCGCGGTGCGAAGACCACCGGTGGGGCCGCGTACCGGCGTGCCTCCCCCAGCACCCCTCCCCGCTCCCAGTCACCCTGGTGCAAGTAGATGCCGTATTCCAGAACGTGCGTTCCAAGCTCCTGCGCCCCGGGGGTCGGGACCATGGGCCCCGCCGCGTGGTCGATGCACGACAGGTCCCCGCGGGCCAGCCACCCCACGCTCCGCAGCAAGGTGAGCGCCAGAGCCGGCGCCTCCCCTTCCACCCGCACCACCTCGTGCTCGGGGAGCCCGCGACTGAAGAGGGCCACCCCCAAGGTCCCATCGGTGACGGCCACGAACGCGTGGTGCGGGCCCGTGGCAGCAGGTCGCTCCACCCCGGCCCCGAGCACCGACGGGTCCATGGGGCGCTCGATGACCGCCAGCCCCTGCTCCGCCTCGATGCGCGTGGGGGAGAACGGCAGGTGCACGAGCGACCGTAGGCGATGATCCTTCGCCAGATTCTCGAGCCGGGTCCGGAGCTCCACGCAGCGCGACCCCGCGAGGAGCGTGACCTCCGTCGTCACCGACGTGCGAAGCGTCTCGGCCGCTCGCCCGCGGCGGTCGGCCGCGAGCCCGACCGGAAGCTCGAACACCTGATCGATGCGCAAGCGTGCCCTCAGCGGCCCCTTCTCGAGCACCACGATCTGCGCGTCTCGCGGGCGCAGCGCGGGCCCCGCCGCCCCCTCGAAGTGGTAGAGGTCCCCGCGGTCCCCCTCGTCCACCAGGTCGTTCACGCGCACTGCGCCTTTGCCCCACGCGGGGTCGGCCAGAAGGAGCGTCCCGTCCGCCTGCGGCACGACCTTCAGGCTGCCGCTCACGAGCGTGCCGCTCTCGTCTGCCGCCACCACCGGCGCCTCGGGCGCGCGAAGCCCGCTCTCCACCGTCAGTGGCACCAGGGAGAGCGCCGCCGCCGGGCCGGCGCTCAGGAGCACCGGCCGCGTGAGCCCGCTGCCGTGCACCACCACGCGAATCCGCTCCGCGCCGGCGAGCAGCCCCATGACCCGGCGCTGATCCTCGGCGAGCCGCGTCGAGGAAGCAGGCGCCTCACCGAGCGCCACGTCCAGTCGCAGCCGCTTGTCGCCGTCCCCCCGCGTGTCGATGCTCGTCAGGTAGCGCCCGAAGAGCGGCGTCGCAGGATCGAGCCCCTGGACGAATCCGGCCAGCTCAGCGGGACCGAACTCGCCCTCGAAGAGCGGCGGCTCCTCGCTCTCTCCGAGGAGCTGGACCGGCCGCGCGAGACCGTCGGGCCCGCGCGAGACGAGCGGCGGCGAGAGAGCTCGCGAGACCTCCGCCTCCACCACGAACGACGCCGCGCCGGGGCCCGGGCAGAAGACCACGAGCTCCGCCGGCGTCCCGTCCGCCTGCTCCACGCGGAGCGAGGACATCGCCTGGTCGCGCACGACCTCCGCGATCTGGCGCGCCCAGCGATACCGGGCCTGCACGTCCTCATGGGCCACGTCCACGCCGCACCCGGCGGCGCTGTCGTGGGCGTGATTCAGGAGGAGCTGACGCCACGCCCGCTCCAGCAGCGCCCGCGGCGGCTCCACGCCGGCCATCGCGGCCCAGGCGCAGAGCGGCTCGGCGTAGCGCAGGAGCAGCGTCGTGGCGGCGAAGGCGGCCTGCTTCTCGCGAATACGCGCCGAGGCGACGCCCGCGAGCACCGGTGCAAAGGCCGACGATCTGAGCTCTCCTTCGACGGTGTGCTCGGGCTCCTCCACCTGGGCGAGCAGGTGCGGATAGCCCGCCGTCACCACCTCGACCTCCGGCCGTCGCGCGAGGAGCTGTTCCGCCGCGTCGGGGACCCACGCGGCCAGCCGCACGTGGTCGTCTCCGATGGGCAGCAGCAACGGGTGGTCTCCGAGCCACCCCTCGAGGCGCTCCAGCGTCCGCTCCACCGCGGCGGCGAAGCCCTCCGGGTCCGACGGCAGCATGCGCCCCGTGGCGTAGCCGTCCTGGAGCCAGAGCGCGGTCACGGCGCTCCCGTCCGGCCCCACCCACCGGAAGGTGTGAGGCGGTCGCCCCGGGCCGATGCCGCGCCAGAGCACCGCGCTCTGAATGCCGAAGAGCCCGAAGAGCTGCGGAAGCTGCGCCGCGTGGCCGAACTGATCCGGCAGGTAGCCGACCCGCATCGCGCCCCCCAGCTCCTCCGCGCGCCGCACCCCCATGGCCAGGTTGCGGATCACCGACTCACCGTCGGTGAGCAGCGTATCCGCGAGCGTGTACCAGGGCCCGACGTACAGGCGCCCCTCCTCGACGAGCCTTCGGATGCGCGCCTCGGCCCCCGGCCGGAGCTCGAGGTAGTCGTCCACCAGCGCAACCTGTCCGTCCAGGGTGAAATGCAGGCGCGGATCCTTCTCGAGCAACCCGAGCGCCTCGTCGAGCATCTCCAGCAAATGGGCCCGGAAGACCTCGAAGGGCTCGTACCACTCCCGATCCCAGTGGGTGTGAGGCACCAACGTCACGCGTCTCGTGGCCATGTTCGTCGTCCCTCCCGGATCGCCCGCGCACACGACAGTCCCCCGCGTCGGCAAGCGATCGCAGTGCAGGAGTGCAAGAAGGGCGCCACGAGGACAGGCAACCCCTTGCCGTCGCTGCGCGGTCTAGAGGGGATGGCGCCCCCCCGCGGCACGCGTCTGCTCCGCGTCGGCGTGGCCCGCCCGCGGTCCCGCCCAGTCGGCGCCGCTGGGTGGAACCGGCCCCCGTGTCGACTCGTCCCGAGGAGGAAGCGGGTCGGCTTGGCTCAGCACGGCGCGCCAAACTGGCTGCGGTTGCAAAGCAGCTTTGCTGAACCATACTCTTTCACGGAAATACATCGTTCGGGGCATGGGTGGCGCGGGCGCCGGGACGGCGCAAAGAGGTTGTCATGCTCGGCTGGTTACTCGCGGTTCCGATCAGCGTCGTCCTGGCGCAGCAGGGCTATTCTTCCGTCGGAGAACGCTTCGGCGTGTCGATTTACCGGCGCGACCAGAGCTCCGCGATCGAGCTCGCCGCGGTGGGCGACTTCGACGCCGCGCCGGCGCGCGTGCATCAGCTGCTGCTCGACGTCGGCCGCCACCCGGGCTGGGTGAAGAACCTCGCCGAGAGTCGCGTGCTCCTGCGCAAGACAAGTTCGATCGTGGTCTACCAGCGGCTGGACCTGCCCATCCTGAGCGACCGGGACTTCACCCTCCAGCTCACCTGGGGCAAGACCGGTCAGGCACTCTGGGTGCGCTTTCACGTGGCGAATCAGCTGGGCCCGCCGCCGAAGTCCGGCATCGTGCGCCTCACGACGCACGAAGGGAGCTGGGAGCTCGAGCCCATCCGCAACGGCGCGGCGACGCGCGCCTTCTATCGCGTGCGGATCGACATCGCCGGCCCCGTGCCGCAGTGGCTCGCGCGCTCCCGCACCGCCAAGGACATCGCGGGGCACTTCGAGGCCATGCGCGCCCAGCTCAGGTAGCGAGACGAAGCGCTTGCGATTCGCTCCCGCGAGCCGCGAGCCGCGCGACCTTCAGGACCACGCTCAGATGCCCTTCCGCTCGCGGATCCTGAGCAGCGCGGGCAAGAAGACCGTCGTGGAGATGAAGGTGCAGGAGAAGCCGAGCACCGCGAGCATCCCCATCGACTCGATCCCCGCGTGGTGGGCGGTGAGGGTAGCCCCGAAGCCGATGCCGTTCGTGGCCGACGCGAGAAAGCCCGCGGCCCCCGTCGTCGCGATCACCTTGCCGAGCGACCCCGGGCCTTCGAGGTCGTAGCGGTGCTGCAGGTGCACCGCGTTGTCCACGCCCATGCCGAAGAGCGTCGGTACCACGGCCTGATTGAAGACGTTGAACTCGAGGTGCCAGAGCTTCATCAGTCCGAGCATCCACACCACGCCGAGGGCTAGCGAGCCCCCCACGAAGAGGGCCTGCCGCAGGTTGCGGAAGTCCACCAGGAGGAGCAGCATCACGGCCGCCGCGGCGTAGACCAGGATGTAGGGGATGTCGGCGTGCATGGTGGAGAGGACGCGACTCGCCACCCGGTTCTCGTCGAGGATCGGGGTCTTGATCCCCGCCCTCTCCATGGCCGCCTTCATCCGGCCGAGCTCTTCACCCCAGGCCATGATCTCGGCGTCCTCGTACATCTCGTAGCGCGGCCAGACGAGCACGAAGGTGCCGCTGCCGTCCACGGCCAGGAAGTGCCGCTTGAAGACGTCGGGGATCTCCTCCACTCCCCACGGCTTCATCTCCGCCAGCTTCAGCGCGTCCTTCACCTTCTTCCGGTCCTCGGGAGTCAGCTTCTCCTTCAGCACGGAGCGCAGACTCCGCGCGATCTCCGTCAGGAGGGGCGCCTTCTCGGGCACGTCCTTCGGCACCATCGAAGCCAGCGAGAAGACGCGTAGCACCCCCGAACCGGGTTGCTTGCGCCACTGCTCGACGAAGGCCTCGACGCGACGCGCCTCCGCCACGTCCTTGGCCATCACCAGCGACGGGGCGAGCGAGCCGCCGAGCGACTGCTCCACGTACTCCTGGAACTCCACCGCCGGCGAGTAACCCCTGAGCTGCTTGAAGTTGTTGTGGAAGCGGACCTGAGGCGCCACGCGCACCGAGTACGCGAGGAGCACCGCACCGACCGCCACCATGACCCACGCCACGCCACGCCGGAAGGGGCGCACCGCGTCGCCGCGCACTGCCTTGTGGTCCCCCTTGGGCTTGCGCGTGAAGAGGAGCGCGAGCGGGGGCAGGACGAGGTAGGTCGTGATGAAGGTGGCGAAGATACCGATCCCGGCGATGAGCCCAAACTCACGGAAGCCACGGAAGTTCGACGCCATCAGGCAGAAGAAGCAGAAGGCGTTGGCGCAGGCCGAGGTGATCGAGCCGCGCAGCGTCTCGAGATACGCGCGGCGCATGGCCTGCAAGCCGTCGCCGAGCCCGTCCAGCTTCTCGAGGTAGCGCAGGTAGAGATGGATCTCGTACTCGATGCCGAGCCCCGTGAGCGCGGAGATGAGGAAGCCCGAGACGAGGTTCAGCTGACCCACGAAGAGCTTGGTGAGCGCCATGGAGATGGCGATCCCCACCACGAGCGGCACGACGAGCACCGGCAACGCCGCCACGCGCCGGATGTGGAGCGTCACGAGCAACACCACGAGCACGAGCGCGATCACGCCCGCCCGCGAGAGGTCCCCCAGCATGGTCTGGTGCTGCTCCTGGTTGACCACCAGGCTCCCCGCGTACTCCACCTTCACGCCGCGCGTCTCGGGCCGGTGCGCAGCGACGATGGCCTTCACCTGCGTAAAGATCTCGCCCGCCTTGTCGAAGTCCGAGGAGGCCACCTTGGGCTTCACCCGCACGAAGAGGTAGCGCCCGTCCTTCGATTCGAAGGTGCGACGGAGCAGCCCCTTCTTGTCCTTCGGGGTGTCCTGCGCCTCGACCTCGGCCCACGGCTTTGGCTCGCCCTTCTTGTCCTTCTCCTCCTCGAGATCCACGTAGAGCGGGTTCGCCCGCACCTTGGCGCGTTCGATCTCCTCGTCGATCGAGTCGCGAAGGGTGGTGAGCCCTTTCGACGAGAGCAGCAGCATCCGGCGATCGAGGAAGAAGTCCACCGGGAACTCGACGTCGGCCCAGCGGATGTAGGGCTTCGTGCGGAGCTCCTGCACGAGCTCTCGCGCGTAGGCCAGTCGCGCCGGCTTCTTGCCCGCGAGCGCGATGAAGAGCTCGGCGGTGCCGCCCGCCTTGGCCTTCACGAGGTTCAGGTCCTGCACCTCGGGGGTCGCCTCGGGCAGGAGCGCCGTGAACGACGCGTCGAACTTGAGCCCGCTCGCCACCGCCGAGGCCGCAGCCCCGACGAGCAGCGCCACGCCCACGGTGAGCCAGGGGCGGGCGGTGATCGTCTCGGCCAGTTTGCGCGTCGCGGAAGACATGAACCTGCGGTCGAGCGCGGGGCGTATCCATCGAGCTCTCGCGCCGGCGCTCGCGCGGCGGAGGCCCTCTCCGGGGACGCGCTAGGTTGCGCCCTCGAGGGGGATGCTGTCCACGAACTGGATCTCCTTGGGTACCGCGACCGCCCCCACCAGCTCCCGCACCTGGCGGTTGAGCTTGATCGCGAGCTTCGGGTCGGGCTGAAAGCCGGGGCGCAAGACCACCTGGCAGCGGATCCCTTCGGTCTTGATGCGGTCCTCGACCGCCGTCCCGCGCACCTCGGCCACCGCCTCGTGCGTGGCCAGCGCCGCCTCCACGTCCGCGATGGCCAGCCGGTGTCCGGCGATGTTCACCACCCGGTCGCTGCGCTTGAAGACCGTGACGTACCCGTCGCGCTCCTCGGCTGCGAGGTCGAAGGCCTCGTAGTCACCGTCGAAGCGACCGAAGTAGTAGGAGCGGAAGCGCGCCGCCTCCCCGGCCACGGAGGTGAAGCTCCCCGGCGGCAGCGGCGTGGCGAAGACCAGCTCCCCCGTGGTGCCGGGCGCGACGCGCTCCCCCGCGCGATCCACGACGCGCGGCCTCCAGCCCATGCACGGCAGCCCCGCTGCCCCGGGTCGCGGAGCCAGCTCCTCGATCCCGACGCTGTGCCCGATCATCGGCCAGCCGCTCTCGGTCTGCCAGTAGTGGTCGATCACTGGGACCCGGAGCTGCTCGGTACCCCAGCGCTGCGCCTCCGCGTCGAGCCGCTCGCCCACCACGAAGAGGTGGTGCAGGGACGACAGGTCCGCGCGCCGGATGAAGTCCTCGTCGAAGCCCCGGAGCATCCGCAGCGCCGTCGGCGCGCTGTACATGGCGGTGACCCGATGCTTCTGCACCAGCTCCCACCAGATGCCGGCGTGCGGGTTGAAGATCGTCCCCTCGTAGATCACCGTCGGGATCCCCGCGAGGAGCGGCCCGTACACGATGTAGCTGTGGCCCACCACCCAGCCCACGTCGGAGGTGGACCAGAAGACGTCGTCGGGCCCGCACGCGAAGAGGTGCTCCATCGAGGCCGCGAGCGCGACGGCGTAGCCGCCCGTGTCGTGCACCATCCCGTCGGTGCGCCCGTCCCCTGCCGCGGTGTAGAGCACGAACGCCGGGTCGGTGGCCTCGAGCGCGACGCACGCCGGCCCCTCGCCGCGCACCTCAACTTCGAGCGCGCCCCAGTCCAGGTCGCGCCCCGCCACGCGCGTCCAGTCACCGAGGCCCCGGTCGAGGACCACGACCTTCACGTCGGTCGGCGGGAGCTGCGCGAGCGCCTCGTCCACCGTGGCCTTCACGGGGAGCAGGCGTCCTCCGCGCTTGGCGTGGCTGGCCGTCACCACCACCTTCGGCCGGCTATCGGCGAGACGCCGCGCCACGAAGGGGGCCGCGTAGCCCGAGAAGATCACCACGTGCACCGCGCCGAGCCGCGCGCAGGCCAGCATCGCCACCGCCGCCTCGGGGACCATGGGCAGGTAGATCGCGACCCGGTCTCCGCGACGCACGCCGAGGCCCTCGAGCACCGCGGCGAAGCGCTTCACGCGCTCGAGCGTCTCGGCGTAGCTCCAGACCTGCGAAACCCCCACCTCAGGGCTCTCCCAGACGATCGCCGGCCGCGCCCCCCGTCCCGCGCGCACGTGCCGGTCGAGGGCGTTGTCGCACAGGTTGAGCCTCCCCCCGCGAAACCACCGGCCGTGCGGGCCCTCGGACAGGTCGAGGACCTGCTCGGCGGGCCTCGACCACGCGAGCCGCGCGGCCTCGTCGGCCCAGAAGCCGGCCGGGTCCTCGATCGACCGACGGTACGCTTCGACGTAGCTACGGTAGCGCATGGGGTCCGACGGCGGCGGCCGCGCTCGCCTGCTTCTTGAGCGCTCGCAGCAGAGACTTGGCCGTGAGCTCTCCGCTCTTCACCGCGTTCAGCACGCCGGGGCCGGGCTGCGTCCAGTGCCCCGCCAGGTGGAGACCTCCGACGGGGCCCGTGCGCGGCAGGCGCTTCAGGTTGCTCTGCCCGGGGATCATGGACCAGCCGTACCACGCGCCGCGCGTGTTGCGCGTGAAGTACTCGATCGTGGCGGAGTGGGCGACGTACGAGAGCTCGACCTGGCTCGCGATGCCGGGCAAGAGCTTCTCGAGCCGCGCCACCCCGACCTCGGCCATGCGTTCCTTGTGCTCGAGCCAGAAGCCGCGCGACTTGTGCACGCCGGGCAGGATGAGGACCGCGGTGCTCTTCCCCGGAGGAGCCAGCTCCGGGTCGTAGCCCGTCGGAAAGGCGGCGTAGAAGGGACCCTGCTCCTCGAACATGTGCTGCTCGGTCCATTCGGGCTCGAGCCAGCGGTCGATCGCATCGGGAGTCGCCTCGTCGAGCACCCAGTGGCAACCGTGGTGCGGCAGCCGCTCGTGCACGTTGCCCTTCAGCCCGAGGAAGACCACGATCCCCGAGAACGAATACTCGGAGGTCTCGAGCCGCTCCACGTACTCCGCCGGCACGTGCTGGCGCTCGATCAGGTCCAGATAGATGTGCGGCGCGGCTCCCGCGCCGATCACGTGGCGGCAGGGGATGAAGCGCTCCTCGCCGAGCGCCGACAGCATCGGCCGCACGTGCACGCCCACGATCTGGCCGTTCTCTACCTCGATCCGGCTGACCTCGGTGCGCTTGTGGACCTTGCCGCCAAGCTCTTCGATGCGCACCCCGAGCGCGTCGGGGAGCGCCTGGAAGCTCCCTTTCGGCGCGTAGCCGCCATTGAGCTGGTTCTCGCGCCAGAGCGTGCAGGCGGTGATCGCCCCCACGCGCCGCGCCGAGATGCCGATGTTTCCGAGCGGGAGGATGAAGATCGTCTTGGCCGCTTCGTCCTCGAGGAAGTGGTCGAGCAGCTCCCGGTAGGTGGCCGAGCCCCAGCGGCCGAAGTCGGCCGGCCCGAAGGCAAAGAGAAACCGCACGAGCTTCTCCAGCCGGTCGATCTCGCGCGGGAAGTTCTCGCGCAGCGCCGAGAGAAAGCGCTCGGGGTCGACCCACACCGGCACGTGGTAGCGGGGAGAGATGATCACGTCCATCGGGTCGGCGCGCCGCATCTCGACGCGATCCCAAAGGCCCAGGTCCTCGAAGACCGCGCGCAGAATGCCGCCAGGATGGCAACCGCCCACCTGGTGCACCGCCGCATCGAAGACGAACTGCCGCCGCTTGAAGCTCGTGCAGCACCCGCCGAGGCGGTAATGCTGCTCGAAGAGCTCCACGTCGAGACCCGCGCGCGCCAGGTACGCGGCCGCCGTGAGGCCGGCCATGCCGCCCCCGAGCACTACGACTTTTTCGTTGCTCGCCGCCATGGATGACCAGCGCGGGCCTCGGACAGCCCGTCGTTCGCTAGGCGGCGTTCTTGTACCGCTTCACCACATCGACGCACTGGTTGATGGTCGTCATGTTGGGGAATTCGGTCTCGGGAATCGAAATGCCGTAGGTCTGCTCGAGAGACGAGAGCACCTCGAGCAGCAGCATGGAATCCAGCCCCAGGTCCTCGATCAGGTGTTGATCGAGCCCGATCGTGTCGGGGCTATCCAGCTCGCCGATCTCGGCGATCATGTCACGTACGGTCTTCACCAGCTCCACTTGGTCCATCATACTTCTCCTTAGGATTGAACCTGTTCCGACGACGCCGCGGTCGTCGTCGTCGGCCGCGCCGCGGGGGTGGGCGCGGCATCACGCCCCTCGCCAGCTCCCGCGTCCTGCGCGCTCGCCGCAGCATCATCTCGCGGCCCATCGTCGTCGCCGCCGTGGCCATTTCCACTGCGGACCTTCGCCCCGTGCCCACGGCCTCCGAAGAGACCCTCGGCCCACGAGGAGACCTTGCTTCCCGCCTCTTCGAGCTCCTGCACCAGATAGCCGAGCCCGGCGTTCTTGAGCCCCGCCACCTTCCCCTCGGCGAGCCAGAGCGCCTTCTGCACCGAGCTCGCCCGCGTCTTCGCCCCGGCCTTGAGGATGCCGAGCTCCTGCCCGATCACGCCGAGCGCCTCCAGCGCGTAGCCCATGTCGGCCTTGCTGTGCGCGGCCGTCACGTTGCACCGCAGCCGGGCCGTCCCCTTCGGCACCCCGGGGTAGATGAAGGGGAGCATGATCACCTTCGCCCCGTGGTAGAGGTACGCCCCGAAGGTCAGCGCCTGAACGTCGTCCCCGATCATGATCGGCGTGATGTGCGTGTTGCTCACGCCGAGGTCGAAGCCCAGCTCGAGCAGCCCCTCGCGGAAGAAGCGCTTGTTCGTCTCGAGGCGGTCCCGGTACGACGGGTCGGTCTCGATGATGTCGAGCGCCGCAATCGCCGCGTCCACCTGGGCAACCGGCAGCGACGCCGAATAGACGAAGGATCGGGCCTGCAGCTTCAGGTAGTCGATGAGCGTCTGGTCGGCCGCCACGTAGCCACCCACGCCACCGAACGACTTGGAGAAGGTCCCCACGAGGAAGTCGATCTGGTCCAGCACGCCGAGGAGCTCGCCCACGCCCCGCCCTTGCCGGCCGATCGTCCCGAGGCCGTGCGCGTCGTCGACCATGATCGGAGCGCCGTACTCCTTGCACACCTCGACCATCTCGGCGAGCGGGGCCATGTCCCCGTCCACGCTGTAGAGCCCTTCGACGATCACCAGCTTCTGCTTGCGCGTCGAGCTCTGCAGCACGCGGCGCAGCCCGCGCACGCTGTTGTGCTTGAAGAAGCGCACCTCGAGGTTCGGGTGGTTCCCCTTGGCCAGAAACACCCCGTCGAGGATGCTCGCGTGGCTGTAGTTGTCGAGGATGACCGTCGTCTCTCCGTCGAGGAAGGTGGCGATGGTCCCGACCAGGCTCTGATAGCCCGTGGTGAAGACGGCGCACGCCGGATAGCCGAGCCACCGCGCCAGCCGCCGCTCGAGCTCGTCGTGGCGGTCGGCCGTGGCCTGCAGCCGCGAGCTCCCGAGTCCGGTGCCGAAGCGCGCGGTCGCCGCCATCGCGGCCTGGATCAGCGCCGGGTGCTGCGAGAGCCCGAGGTAGTCGTTCGAGGTGAAGTTGATGTAGCTCCCGCGGCCGATCTTCACCCGCGGGCCGACGTTCTCGAAGCGCCGGAGGAAGGGGAAGGCCTTCTTCTCCTTCGCCTCGCGCACCTGTTTGAGGAAGTCGGTGGTCTTCTCGTGCAGCCAGCTCATGCTCGCGTCCCGTCCGCGTTACGCCTTGCGGAGAATCAGCGAGGAGTTGTGCCCGGTGTAGCCAAAGCTGTTCACCATCACAACCTTCGGGCTCGCTCCCGTCACGGGCGTTCGCGTGACGTTCAGCCCCTCGGAGCCGCTTCCGTACCCGCAGGTCGCGGAAATGATCCCGTCCTCGAGGTCACACAGCGCCGCGACGATCTGCATCGCGCCCGTCGCGCCGAAGCATTCGCCCACGTAGCTCTTGTAGGCCACCACGGGGACCTGCCGGCCGCGCGCGCCGAACACGCGCTCGATGGCCCGCGCCTCCATGCGGTCGCCTTCGGGGCTCCCGTTCGCCGAAGCGGCGATGAAGTCCACCTGGTCGGCGGTGATCCCGGCCTCCTCGAGCGCGAGCTGCATCGCGTGCGCCGCCCCCTCCCCTTCGGGGTGGAACGCGAACTCCGAGCGCCCGTCGAAGGTGGAGCCGCTGCCGAGGACCTCCGCCCGTATCGACGCGCCCCGCTGCTCGGCGATCGCCCGCTCCTCGAGGAGCACCATCGCCGCTCCCTCGCCGAGGAGCGTCCCGTCGTGCCGCGCGTCGAAGGGCCGGACCTGCCCCGACGCCGAGGCGAGGCCGCGCCGCGCGAAGGCCAGCGCCGTGTGCAGCGAGAACTCGTCCGAGCCGCCGGCGATCATCTGCCGCGCCTGCCCGGTGCGAATCATGTCCGTGGCGAAGACCACCGCGTCCACGCCGGCCGTGAAGGCGTTCGAGATGGTGGTGCTCGAGTGCGGCAGCTCCCACCAGATGTTCCCCTGGCTCGGCGGCGCGTTGATCACCATGTTCGGAAAATCCATGGCGTTGAGCGCCTTGAAGCCCTGGGTCAGGTACGTCACCGGGAAGTCGATCTGGCTGCGCAGGCTGCCGTAGGTCGTACCGATCGTGAACCCGACCTGCTCCCGCTCGCCGAGCTGCGCGAGGACGGTCTCCAGGTCCAGCTTCATGCAGGAAAGAATGATCAGGGTGTTGCGATCCATGTAGCGCAGGCCCTTGGCGGCCATGATCGCCTTCGGATCGAACCCCGTCAGCTCGCCACCGCGCAGCCCCTTCGCCTCCGGCTCTTCGGAAAAGAGCGTCACCTCGCCCAGCCGGTGCTCCGACCGCCGCAGGCCCCGCTTGAACTCCGCCAGGCCAAAGCCGATCGGCGCCAGCGCCGCGGCCGCAGTGATCACCACGCCGCCCGGACGGGACGTGCCGTGTGCCGTCATCCTCATGCTCCCTGGCCGTGATACTTCCGCACGACGATGGAGGAGCAGTTGCCTCCAAAGGCGTAGGCATTGGAAACGGCCACGTTGACAGTACAAGCCCGAGCGGTATTGGGAACGTAACTTAGATCACACTCGGGGTCAGGTTCCGCGTAGTTGATGGTCGGCGGGATGCGATCCTCGCGGACCGTCTGGATGCAGGCCACCGCCTCGATGGCGCTCGCGGCCCCCATGGTGTGGCCGATCATGGACTTGATCGAGTTGACCTGGGCCTCGTAGGCGTGGGCCCCGAGGACCTCCTTGATGATCCCCGTCTCGACCTTGTCGTTCTCCTTCGTGCCCGTGCCGTGCGCGCAGACCAGATCCACGTCCTCGACGGAGACCCCGGCCCGCGTGATCGCGGCGCGCATGGCGATGACCCCGCCTCGCCCTTCGGGGTGCGGGATGGTCATCTTGTGCGCGTCGCAGCCGAGCCCGTAGTCGAGGAACTCGCCGTAGATCGTCGCGCCGCGGTCGAGCGCGTCCTCGAGCCGTTCGAGCACGAGGCACGCCGCCCCCTCGGCGATCATCATCCCGCCCCGGTTCTTGTCGAAGGGGCGCACGCAGTCCGTGGCCACCGCGAGGAGCTTGTTGAAGCCCACGAAGGCGATCTGCGAGAAGGCGTCGCTCCCGCCGGCCAGCACGAGGTCCGCGCGACCGAGGCGCAATAGGTCCGCGCCGTAGCCGATGGCGTAGTTGCCCGCCGCGCAGGCGGTGGGGATCTGGTAGTTCACGCCCTTGAAGCCGAAGAGCCGGCCCACGTTGTTCGAGATCCGCGAGCTCGGCACGCGAAAGAGCAGGTCGTGCGGAAAGCCGGCCAGGCCCTTCTCGGCGATCCCCTTGGACAGGTCGAGCAGCACCTCCGGCTCGCCCATGGTCGTACCCATGCTGACGGCCAGGCGGTGCGGTGCGAAGCGGGACCGGGCCTTTTCGTCGAGGCCGGCCTGCTCGAGCGCCATGCGCGAGGCTGCGACGGCCAGGTGCGAGGCGCGGCCCATGGTCTCGACCTCGGCCGAGGACATGAAGTCGGTCGCTTCGAAGTCGAGCACCTCGCCCCCCTTATGGGCGCGCAGCTCGCTCGTGTCGAAGCGCTGGATCTCCCGCAGACCGTTCACCCCCGCGAGCGCGCTCTCCCAGAAGGCCTGGGTCCCCACGCCGATGGGCGAGACGACGCCCATCCCGGTGACCACGACGCGCGCCTTTGTCGACGACGAATTCATGCGTGCATTGCTCCGAACTGGAAGGTGGCCTTGGCCACCGTCTGATCTCCGACCTTGCTCACCGCCTCGACCACCCCCATGCGCGTGAAGAGCTTCACCGCCGTGACCTCGGTAGTGAGCGTAGCGGGGGGCAGCACGGGCTTGAGGAAGCGGGCGCGGTTCACCATGCCGAAGACCATGCGCGGTCCGCCGCCGATGGCGCCCTGCTCGGCCTCGAAGGACTTGGCCACGAGGAAGTTCGCGGTCTGCGCCATGTTCTCGAGGATCAACACCCCGGGGAAAACGGGCTGCCCGGGAAAGTGGCCCGCGAAGAAGGCCTCCTCGCCGGTGAGGTGCTTGAGGCTCGTCGCCGCCTTCTTGGGTTCGAAGCTCACCACCTCATCGATGAAGATGAAGGGCTCGCGGTGCGGGATGAGTTTTTCGATCTCCGCTCGGCTGAACATCCTACGCCTCCGACGGTACCGTCGACCCTGCAGGCCCTGCGGGCCTAGGCCGACAGGCCTCCGTCCGCCACCAGCACCTGGCCGGTGATGTAGCTGGCCTCGTCCGACAGCAGAAACGCCACCAGATGAGCGACTTCCTCGGCGCGCCCGAAGCGTCCGAGTGGAATGGTGCCGAGCACCTGCTCCACTTGCTTCTCCTTCAGGCCCGTCGTCATGTCCGTCTCGATGAAGCCCGGTGCCACGGCATTGACGCGGATCCCGAGCTTGGCCACCTCCTTGGCGAGCGCCCGGGTGAAACCGATGGCTCCCGCCTTGGTCGCGGCGTAGTTGGTCTGGCCAGGCAGGCCCACCATCCCCGCCACCGAGGTGATGTTCACGACGCACCCGGCCTTCTGCTTCATGAAGACAGGCACGATCCTGCGGCAAACGTGGAAGAGCCCATCCAGGTTCGTGGCCAGCACGTTGTCCCAGGCCTCCTGGGCCATCAGGAAGAGCGGCGTATCCTGCCGAATGCCCGCGTTGTTCACGAGTCCGTTCACGCCGAAGGCCTTGGCCTTCGCCACGAGCGCCTCCACCTGCGCGCGGTCGGCCACGTCGCAGGCGACCGCCTCGGCCCGAACCCCGAGGCCTCGGAGCTCCACGAGGAGCGACTCGGCCTGCTCCGCCGCGCTCTTATAGGTAAAGAGCACGTTCGCCCCGCCGCGCGCGAGGCGCAGGGCGATGGCACGGCCGATCCCTCGGCTCGCTCCCGTGACGAGGACGTTCTTGTCGGTCAGCGCTGGGATCATGGGGGTCAGCGGCGC
This sequence comes from Deltaproteobacteria bacterium, assembly GCA_020848905.1. Taxonomy (NCBI): domain Bacteria; kingdom Pseudomonadati; phylum Myxococcota; class Myxococcia; species Deltaproteobacteria bacterium. Next base: position 10,260 of record JADLHG010000044.1, on the reverse strand, counting down.
CACAAGACCTTGAATTCTAAGGGTTGTTTCCCGTTTTGGGCGTTCCGTCGCGCGTGAAACTATGCCGACCGGGTTCCCTTGTCAATACCTTTGGAAATCGGGCAACCCGTCGGGATGCTCGGCTTATCGCCGCGCCGCGTTGGATCTATCGCAGAAATAGGACTTCGCAAGAACAATTTGACGAGCGGTCGAACCAGGCGTAGGGGCGAGGGTTATTGGACCACATCAACGCACCGAAGCGCACCGAGCCCGAAATACCAACATCTGTTGGCCGAGCCGCGCTTCCACTTCCATCGCGCCTGGCTATACTGGCGCCGCTCGCGTGGACGCGGGGGCGAGCGCGAGAGACCGATGCAGACCGACCAGGCCGCCGAGCGCGCACCACAGATTGATGACCAGGCGGGCGAGCGCACGACGCCGCTCGCGCACTACGATCGAAACGGCGTGCTGGGCCAGCTCACCGGCGTCACTCTGACCGAGCGCGATCGCTGGCTCAAAAAGACCCACGACGAGCTCTCCGTGCGACTGGACGCGGCGCGCCAGGCGGCCCTCGACAGCGGCCAGTCCACGGAGCTGGACGGCTCCGCGCTCTCGGGCACGAACCACGGCGACACCTGGAGCGTTCTCCCCGACGGCACCTCCGTGCGCACCCTCTCGCGCTTCCCCGAGGTGGAAGCGCTCATCGCGGCCTGGCCGGGGCTGAGCTTCCCCGCCGAGGGACCGTGCGGCACCGAAACCCTCACCTCGCTGCGTCCGCTGCTCGCGCGCTGCGCCTATGACGGCCTCTGGGCCCCGTCGGGGACCAACTGGCAGCCCGTCCGCGCCGTCGAGCTTTCCGGCCCCGAGCTCGAACGTCTGGCGAACCGCGCGCAATCGCCGGTGCCGAGGGGTCCCGCCGGACTCGCCTTCCTGGCCCGCACCGAGTACGAATCGATGCTGGGCGACGTGGCAAAGGTCGCCCGCTTCGTCCTCGAATCACAGGCCGAGTACATCGACGTGGGGATCTACGCGCTCGCTGCCGAGCTGGCCGCGGCGGCGCAGGGACATCCCACGCGCACAGTCTTCGTGCACAAGGCGGATCAGCGGGCTCTCACTGACGAGCTGGCTTGCCTGCTCGAGGAGCGCATCCCACGCTACGCCGACGCGGCGATGGTACGGCGCACGCGCGAGCTCCTGCACATGCTGCGCACCCGTCAGTACGTGCTCGACGGCCTGTTCTGTCCGCCGCAGAGGCCGCACATCCCGGCCGTCCCCGGCCGACTGGGCGCTCCCCTCCCGACGGATGGCCTCTCCTGGTCCGCCTTCGACGAGCTGACTGCCACGCGCTGCTCTCAACGCGTGGCCTCCCCCACGCGCGAGGTGAGCCTCGGCGAGCTCGACGAACTCTGGTCCATCTCGCTCGCCCTGGTGGAGCCGGAGCTCAGGCCCCTTCTGCACTGTGCCTCCTTCACCTGGCACGAACCCGCCCCACGGCAGATCGGCGAGGCCATGTTCCGCGGCCTCTACGGCGAAGGAGCGCACGAGGAAACGGGCGAGGGAGGTCACGGCGGGCTGATCAGCCGCGTCACGATCCCGTCGCTGCTCGCCTACCTGGAGGCCGAGGGACACGCGCTCCCCGACGCCATCGCGGCGCTCGGGTCCCTCGAGGGAGAGGCGCTCGAGCTCGCGGCGCAGCACGCGCCGTTGCCCGTGGCGTTCATGCCCCGGCGCCTGCGCGAGTTCATCCTCAGCAAGCCCCAGTACCGCGACGAAGGGGGCTATCTCGTCGGACGCACCGGCGAGCCGCTCACGGTGGGCCAGTTCATCCGCATGGTGCGGCTGCTCGCGCTCTCCTTCGGGCGCTTCTTCCTCTCGTTCCAGAACACGCACCCGGTCACCGCCATCATCCTCGCCACACGCGTCGAGGACGCCGACCTGCACGCGCGCGTCTACCGCGCCGTGGGTCGCATGATGGCCAGCCTCACCTTCCTCTGCCGGGCGCGCGGCCTGGTGTCGATCATCAAGGGCGGCCCGACCGAGATCAACCGCCCCGGCATCGGACACGTCGCGGCCGAGCACTCCCGCGACCCAGAGGTCCGGCGACTGATGACCGAGGAGAGGGCGCTCGCGAGTCTCACCTTCCAGGTCGGCCACCCGCTCGGGCCCGACGAGCTCGTGAAGGTGCGCGACAAGCACCACACCGGTCTCGCCGAGCGCGGCTTCGACAAGCGCTCCCCGCGCGCCCCGCTGGCACACCACTACTTCCCCTGGGCGTGAAAGGCGGGCCCCGGCGTCCTCTGACGCCGCCCCAACCGCCCGTCGAGCTTCAAGACGCGACGCGAAGGTCCTCGCCGAGCGCCTTCAGCTTCCGCACCGCCTCCTGGACGCCTTGCACCCCCGCGAGGTTCTTCCGGCTGGCCTGCCGCACCTGCTGCATCGCCAGGTCGACCTCTCGCAGCGAGACGGACTGCTGCTCGACGCGCGCGGAGATCTCCCTCGCGCGCCGGGCGGCGTCGATCATCTGATCCGCGAGCCGGGCGATCGTGGACTCGGCTTCCGCGCCGCGCTCCGCGAGCCGCTGCGTCCCCGCACCGGCTCCGTCCGCAGCACGGGCCGCCGTCGCCACCGCCTGCTGCATCTGCCGGAGCACGCCCCGCACGTGCACCGTGGCCTCGCGCGACTGCTCCGCCAGGAGACGCATCTCCGCCACGACGACGGCGAAGCACGCGCCGTGGACGCCCGCACGTTCCGCCTCGATGGCGGCGTTGAGGGACACGATGTGCGAATGCTCGGCGAGCTCGGCCACGGCCCGGTTGATCCCTTCGAGCGCCTGCGTCCGCTCCCCCAGGCGCGCGAGCTCGCTCGCCGCGGCCAGGATCGCGGCAGCCACCAGTTCTCTCTCCGTGCGGAGGCTTGCCATCGAGGCCCGCCCCTCCGCTGCCGCCGCGAGACCTTCGTTCGCCGCCGCGGCCACGCCGTCGGCGTGCGAGGCCGCGCTCTCGGCCCCGTCGCGAAGCCGGCTGGCGGTGACCGCCGTCTCTTCGACGGCCGCGGTCGTCTCCGCCAACCCGAGCGCCGCGCTCTCGATCGACTCGGCGATCTGCCGCGTGGCGCCGGAGAGCACCTCTACCCCCTCGAGGAGCTGTCGCTGGGCCACCTGAAGGTGCTCCGCCACGCGACGGCGCTCCTCGACCTCGACGCGCAGCGCGTCGGCCTGCTGCCGCTGTCGCTGACCGGCCCACGCGAGGTCGCGCAGGACCACCCGCACCACGTCGAAGAGGTGCGCCAGCGCGACGAGAAACGCCGCCAGACGGACGACGTGCCAGAGCCACCAGTCGAGCGCCCACGCGGCCGAGACGGCGAAGAGGAAGCCCGCCAGGCCGAAGAGCAGGCCCAGGGTGGCGAAGACCGTCGAGGCCCGATCCCCCGCACTCCAGGCCGGCCGCAGAAATCGCGCCGCGCCGACCCAGAAGCCGAGCCCCCCCACGACGTTGGCCGCGACGGCAGGCCAGGCGAAACCGCCCGGCACGATCACCCGGGGAACGAGCTTCGGCACGAGCAGCGTGGCGAGACCGAAGAGCCCGGCAACCGCCAGGAGGCCGACGAACCGGCGTCGCAGCGCCCGCGAGGCCACGGAGACGCGCCCGTCCCAGACCAGAGCGAAGAGGACGCCGCCGACCAGCACCGCGAGGCTGTGCGACCAGACGAGGAGGTCTCCGGGCAAGGTGGTGGCGTGCAGAGCGTCGAGCACCCCCATGGCGCCGAGCGCGCACGCGACCCAGCCCTCCTCGGTCCGCGCCTGGCCGCGCTCGTAGAGCAGGACCAGCGTCCGCCCGAGCGCGAGGGCCGCGAAGGCACCGATGGCCTCGATCGCCGCGTGCGCCGCCAGGTGGGGCCAGACCCGGTCCGCGAACCAGAGGTGCACGACCGCCGCCCCCGCGAGGGTCGCCAGCGTGGTCCCGCCCACCACGACGACCGCCTGCCGACGCGAGAGCCGCCCCGCGAGCGCCAAGCCTTCGCCCGCCGCCGTCGGCTCCGCCCGACCGTCCCCGTCACCGCGCTCGGCCATGGCCGCTCTCCCCTCCAAGGCAACCGCGCCGGATGATAGGTACGGTGGGGTGTTCCTGGCAACCGCGGGGAGGAACGGGAGGAAGGGGAACGCGCGACGCTGGCTACGCTACGCCTCGGTGAGCTAGGGGCTCAGCCAGTACGTCCCACCGACGGGCCAGCGCACCACCCGATCGCTCTCCCCCTGCTCGGCCGCGCACTGCGCGAGGAGGGCCAGCGGCTCCTCGGGGGGCTCGGCAGACAGTCTGAAGGTGCCCCAATGGATCGGCAGGAGCCGGACAGCCCCCACGGCCCGCGCCGCCGCGAGCGCCTCCGCGGGGTCTACGTGCTGCGTCCGCATGAACCAGCGCGGAGCGTAGGCCCCGATGGGCAGGATCGCCACCTGAGGAGCGAGCCGCGCGCCGATCTCGGCGAAGCCGTCGAACCACCCCGAGTCTCCCGCGAAGTAGACCCGCGCGCCGCCTGCTTCGACGACGTAGCCCCCCCAGAGGCTGCGATTCTCGTCGAACATCCCGCGGCGCGACCAATGCTGCGCCGGCACGAAGGTGATGCGGCCCCCCGCCAGCTCCACCGCGTCCCACCAGTCGAGCTCCACCACGCGCCGTCGCCCCTGCGCGCGCATCCAGTAGCCGAGCCCCTCGGGGACGAGGTAGAGCAGCTCCGCGGGCAGGCGGCGGATCGTGCGTCGGTCCAGGTGGTCGCGGTGATTGTGCGAGATCAGCACCGCGTCCAGGCCCTCGATCGCGTCGATCGGCGCCGCTGCGCGCGTCAGCCTCGGCACGCCGGTCGGCGCCCCCCACACCGGGTCGGTGAGCAGGCGCAGGCCCGGGAGATGGATCAGCGTCGTGGCGTGACCGATCCACGTCACCCCCGCGGGGGCGTCGGCTCGAAGCGCCTCCGCCGAGGCTGGCACCGTCGGAATCGCGTCGAGACGCGGGCGCTCGTCGTGCGGGTCCCTCGGACCGCCTCCGAGCATCCACCGCATCACCTGTCCGCTCGATGGACGTCTCCGCGCGTCGCGGTTGACGAAGCGACCACGCTCGCGGGGCGCCCGGTCCGCCGCGGCCGCCGCCAGCTTCTGCGGGAGCTCCACGCCGGACCCGGTCGCGCTCACTCCGCGGCCGAGCGCGCCACGAAGATCTGATGCCCGCCCTCTTCCCCGGAAAAGCGCAAATTCAACACCGCGACGTTCAGGCGGATCCGCCGATCGTTGCGCAGGCGCACGGTGATGAGCTCTTCGTTGGCGTCCACGCGCTCGATCACGCAGCGACCGAACTTCCGGTGGTCGAGGAAATCGCCGCTCTTGATCGGCCGGTAGATCTCCTCCTCCTCGTCGTCCTCGGGCGTGGCGTCCAGCGCATCGGCCGAGGCCTGGATCGCCTCCTGCCACGCGGCGGGCAAGGGCGGGATGGTCTGCGTTTGCGCCTCCGCCGCGTCCACGACGCTCCCCTCCCCGGCCGGGCTCGCCCCGCCGCCACCCGCTCCCGGCGGCGCCGCCTTCCCCGCGTCGGCGCGCGCGGTGCTTCCCGCCCCGCCCGGGCTCGCTCCGCCGAGGAACTCCTGCCAGATGGCCAGTCCCGTCCGCCGGTCGACGCCGCGCCGCACGAGCACGTCGTCGAGCGCGTCGATCACGAACTCGCAGGTCAGGACGCGCCCACCGGCGAGCAGCCCGCCCAGGAGCTCGATCCCGTTATCACCCTGGCGCGACGCGGTGACGTTCAGACGCAGGTCGGCCTTCCCTTCGTGCTCCGTCAGCGTCCCCGTCAGCGCCAGCAGCTGCATCGGCGTGCGGAACCACCGCGGTTTGCCGATCGCGCGACTCGAGGCGTCGTAGTGCGCGATGGCCAGCTCCTCGAGCACGCCGCTCCCGCTCAGCGTGGCGCAGCGCACCTTCTGCGCGTGGCAGACGGACAGCAGCCCCTGAAGGAGGTCTTCCCCACCCGCCAACCGACCCATGATGCGGCGTCCTCGGGTGCTCTCGACCATCAAGCGACTCATGTTGCGCTACGGCTCCTCTTCCCGGCTGGCGACGACGACGCGGTTCTTGCCCGCCGCCTTGGCCTGATACATGGCCCCATCGGCGAGGCGGATGAGCGCGTTCGCCCGCTGCACGTGATCTCCCGCCCGCCGGACGTGCTCGGCGAAAGAAGCCACGCCGATGCTCGCCGTGACCGAACTCGCCTCGAGCTGGATCTCGCTCTCCGCCAGAAACGAGGTCAGCTCCACCTTGCGCCGCATGCGCTCGGCGACCTCGCGCGCCCCCGATCCATCGAGACCCGGGAGGATCAACACGAACTCGTCCCCCCCGTAGCGGGCTGCCACCGCTTCGCTCGGCGCCTCGCTCTGCAGCAGCAGGCCCACTTCGTGCAAGGTGCGGCTTCCGGCGAGATGCCCCCGCGTGTCGTTCACCTCCTTGAACCGATCGAGGTCGATGAAGATCAGCGACAGGGAGCTGCTGTCGGCATCCGCGCGGCGAATCTCCTCGCGCAGCCGGTAGTGGAAATACCGGTCGTTGTAGAGGCCGGTCAAGTTGTCCCTGCGCGCCACCTCGCGCGCCCGGAGCGCGTCGAGCGTGTTCTGCATCGAGGAGGAGATGTACCCGGCGAAGACCTCGATCAGGGTGCGGTCCTCCGTGGTGAAGCTGTCCCGACCGCTGCGATTGATGAGCTGCAGGACCCCGCAGATCGCGCTCCCCACCACCACGGGGACCGCCAGCAGGCTCTGCGTCGTCGAACCGGTGCGTTCGTCGAGCTGTTCGTAGAGCGAGCGCTCCTCCTCGCCCACGCGACAGCAGCTCGGCGCGCCCGTCGAGTACACCCGGCCCACGATCCCACGGTCTACGGGCAGCTTCTCGCCGAGGAGCTGCTGCGCGTGCGCCCCGAAGGCGGCGATGAAGGTGAGCGTCCGCCCGCCCTTGCCGAACAGCTTGGCTCGCGGGTCGTCGAGCAGGATGGCTCCCGCTTCCGATGGAACGAACTCGTTGGCCTTGGCCAGGATCTCGCGGAGGAAGTGATCCAGGCGCGGTTCGTAGCGCTCGAGGGTGTCGTTCCGTCGGAAACGCAGCAGGAAGCGCCCGATCTCGTCCGGGCCGAGCGTGACGATGCCGCTGCTCATCCGATCCCCACGCCCTGGAAATGTGCGTCGGCCACCCTACGGCTGCTTTCCGAAGCGCGAGAGGATGAGCGTCTGCGCGCCGGTGAACTGCACGGCAAACTGGTCGTCGGCCTCGCCGGGCACGCCGTTCCCGTTGCCATCGAACCGCGTCCCGTCCGCAGCCTGGGCCTCGCGTCCCACCTGCAGCGTGTAGAGCGTCGCCGCGTCGAGCGGACCCACGAGGTCGAGTCGCGCGCTCGCCGCATCCACCCAGATCGGCCCCTTGAACTCGACGGGCTTCTTGAGCTGGTCGACGAGCGAGAGCTGCAGCGAGGTCCCCACCTGCTCCATGTTCTGCGAGAAGCGTACGAACACCCGCGGCGGGGAGGAGTCGAGGTCCAGGTACGCCGCGCGCACGCGGGGAGCCGAGCGCGTGCTGAAGCGTAGCCGGTACGGCCACTGGAACGCCTCCTCGGGCCACTCGGTCGCGTCCGAGTCGCGCAGCTTCTCGCCGCTCACGATGCTCGACTGGGCGAGCAGCTCGTACTCGTGCTCCGCCACGAGCGGCTCGACGTTCGCGTAGGTGATGATTCGCCCCTCCCAGCGCACGGTCCCGGGGATGGTCTTGCGCGCCCCGCCCGTCACGTCGTAGAGCACCACCTCCCGCGTGACCACGTGGATGCTCACGCCGGCTGCCACCTCGAGCTTGAGCGCCAGCGACGGGTCCACCGCGGTCGCGCCGTTCAGCGGTTCGACGCGTTCGAAGACCGCGCGGTAGCTGGGGCTGCACCCGACCCAGAGGAACACTGCGAGGAGCCCCGCGCGACGCATGGCCTTGGACTATACACCCGTCGCACCGCGTGAGGCCACCTCGGGCCTCGCCGGAGATCGCGCGCGCTCGGACGTGCGGCGCGATTGACCCCCCGAAGGCCCGAATGCTAGAAATCCCGCGCGAACTTCTGGCGATCTGTATAGAGGTGCCGCGGAGACATGAGGACAGATGCTCCATAAGATCGCTCGGACCGCTCCGGTCGTGACGCTCTGTTCGCTCCTGCTCGTGGGGTGCCGCTTCGACGGAGGCAAGCTCGAGCAGCGCGCCTGTCCCGCGAGCGGCCAGTGCGGCGAGGAGGGGATGGTCTGCTGCCAGGGCTACTGCGTCCTCGCGGCGAGCTGCCCCGACGCGGGCCCCGACGCCGCCGCGATCCTGGACGGGCGCGCGGACCTGAACGTCGCGGCGGACACCGACCTGGATGGGGTCCTGAACGACAAGGACAACTGCCCCTCCGCCTACAACCCGGGGCAGCAGGACCAGGACTTCGACGGGCTCGGGGACGCCTGCGACTGCGATCCGACGGACAAGCGCTTCACCTCGATCACGGTCGACCTGCCGAGCTTCCCTCAGGCGGTGCCCTTCACCCCGGTCGAGAGCCCCGCCAACTGGCAGCTCGTCGGACGCGCGTACAAGCAGGCCTCGAAGAACGGGGTCCAGCGCGCCGCGCACGCGCTCGAGGACCAGACCGCCTACCAGGCCACCGTGCGACTCAGCTTTCTCGAGGCCGGCGACGACGGGCTCACCGTGCCTGCGAACGGCGTCTCCCTCGCGGGGGTCGTCGTGCGCACCTCCGGCCTGGGGCCGGGGACGGGGAGCGGCTACTACTGCGCCATCGACCTGAAGAACTTCCGGCTCGTGATCGGCAAGACCAAGGCGGACGAGCTCGGCAAAGGACAGCTCCCGCTCTTCGCCGAGCCCGCCTCGGAGCCCGGCAAGCCCATCACCCGGGGCGTGAAGGTGAACATTCCGTACTCGCTCACCCTGCGCGCGCGCGACGGGCAGCTCACCTGCCGCGTGACCTCCCCCGACCTGAGCCAGGTCGAAACGACGGCCGCAGACAGCGAGTTCACCCGCGGCGGGCTGGCGATCTTCACCGCCGGGGCCAGCGCGATCTTCGAATCGGTGAAAGTGTGCACGAGCAAGTGAGCGGGATGGTGAAAGCGACGCGTCGTGGAGCGTACCCGGGGATCTTTACCGCTGCGCTCGCGCTCGGGCTCTTCTGGGCCGCGCCGGGTCGGGCGCAGGCGCCGGTGCCGGAAAAACCCACCCCACCGGCTGGCGACGAGGCCTCCGCGAGCGGCGCCGGGCAACAGGTCCTCATCCCCGTCGAGGCGGAGGCGAGCCTCGGCTTCCTCACCGACGAGCTGCTGCAGGCCTTCGGGCGAGTCGGGCACAGGGTGCAGAAGTCCAGCCTCTACCTCGACGACCTGATGCTGGCCGTGGCCTGCTCCCAGCGCTCCGTGGCGTGCCTGCAGAAGATCGGCCGCACCGTGCGCGCGACCGCCCTGCTCCTCGCCTCCGCCAAGAAGGAGGGGGGCGAGATCACGCTCTCCCTGCGCTGGCTCGACGTGGGCAGCGGCGTGGACCGTGGCAGCGCGACGGTCCTGCTCCCCCTCGAAAAGGGGGCCCGAGCGACCGCGCTCGACCGCGCCGTGCGCAAGCTCCTCGGCAAGGCGGAGCCCTCGCAGAAGCCCGCCGGCGGCCCTGCGGCCAGACCCGAGCCACCGCCGCTCGCCATGCCCCCCACGGGCACGCTCGAGCTGTCGTCGCTGCTTCCGTTCGTGGAGGTCACGATCGACGGCCAGCCGCGCGGCGCGCTCCCGCTCCGGCTCGACGCCGTCCCCCCCGGTCACTACGCCATCGTCGCGCGGCGCCCCGGCTACCGCACCTGGCGCTCCACCGTGGAGGTCAAGGTCGGACGCACGGTGCGGGTGGAGATCGACCTCGACAAGGAAGGGGGGCGCGTGGTCGCGTCGAGCGGCTTCTTCGAGTCGCTGCGCCCTCACACCTGGCTCACCTTGGGGGCCGGTCTGAGCTGCTTCGCCATCGGCGCCGGCTTCGCCGCCCACCTGCGCTCGCAGCAGAACGCGTTCGACCAGACCCGCGGCGTCACCCCCGCCGAGCTCACGGCGCTCCGGCACTACCAGGATGTCGGGCAGCGCGACGCCACCGTGGCCAACGTCATGTTCGGCGTCGGCGGCGGCCTCGTGGGCGTCTCGGTGATCCTCGCGGTGGTCGACTACCTGACGGCCCGTCGCGCGCTCCACCGCCTCGAGCGCGAGCGCCAG